>CAMDRK010000153.1 GCA_945906715.1 Nitrospira lenta | reverse complement strand
CCGCGTCGCCTTCGCCATGACTTCAACTCCCCGCTGCCGATCGTCCAGCACCACTGCGGAACTGTATGCACTCATCCTGAGAATCCTTGCTCGCCCTGCTCAGTAAACTCTCTGTCGCTGACTGTCTCACTCATCTTGACACGGAGGGGCCTGACTCACGCGAGATGGGCGCGATCCGAAGTTCTAAGTTCCGGGTTCGAAGTTCCGAAAACCTCGAACGTCGGACTTCGAACCCTTGCCCGTCACGCAAGACTCGCCCGTTGCCTGCATTTCGCGATCTCGTGTTGAAACGGCATGAATAATGCTCTGTAGGTCGGGAATGCTGTACTTCGCAACCATTCGCGCGTCACGTTTCAAGTATTGGGGAAAAACCGGCTGGGCGCCCGTCTCCTATTGCCTGAATGAGAAGGCGAAGGCGATGCAGTCTGATGCGAAGCTGCGGATCAGGGAAAACCCCAGGTGTATTCGCGAGCATACAGTGAGGAGCTTTTTGGGCCGAGCACGGCGCAAATGGTCATAGATCCTGACGAGAACAGCAGTGGTATGAGCAAAGGGAGGAACCGGTAATGACGACCTGGAATTCATGGTTGTTTTGGCCCAATAGCGTGGCCTTATCCGTTTTGGCGTTGGCCGTACTGGCAATGCTGTTTTTGTATGCAGCGCGCAAGCCCATGCATGGGGTCATCCATTCGGTATGTGCGCTGCTGTCCCAGTCTACGCGGTTCATTGCCCGCTGGCTGTTTCTCTGTGCAGACAATCTGAAGCTGCGCAATCAGTCGGTGCTGTTGGCGCATGGGCAGGAAAATCAAGTGACCGTGATCGAACGGGAATTCGAGCGAGTGGGGAATATGGTTCGCAAGGATATGCAGGAGTTTCCTGCCCTGCAGCGAAGAATGATGGAAGAAGCGACACGTATCGAAGAGGACTACCGTAAATGTGGAGAGATTCCTCCGCCACCTCCAGAGTGGGTAAGCGCGCTTCAATCGGTGGCAAAGATTAAAACGGGAGGCGATATTCCCCGCAAGCTGCTGGAAGACATTAATAAATCCATCCAGAAGATACATGACCAGACCGTCGCGGAGTTCCGTCGTTCCTACGAGGAGCGGCATAAGATACTGCAAGCGATGCAGCCGTCATGGCGCTCTTTGGAGAAAATGGCCGGTGAAATGGACAAGAAGATGCTCACGCTCCAGACCGACGCAAAGCAGATCGACGGCCATATGGGAAAGTTACAAGATATAAAGGCCAAGGAAAACAAGACCGAACATGCGCTGACGGTCTCTGGTTTCGTGCAGTTGGCGATCTCCTCGCTGGTCATGGTGATCGCGTTGGGCGGTGCGTTTATCAACTACAAACTGATTGCGCTGCCCATGTCGGAGATGGTCGGCGCCAGCGATTACATCACCAACAGCCTGAAGACGTCGGATGTTGCGGCATTGGTCATTATTTTGATGGAAGCATCGATGGGTCTATTCCTGCTCGAATCGCTGCGCATCACGCAGTTGTTCCCCAGGATTGCCAGCATGGACGATCGTATGCGTCAGCGATTGATGTATGCGTCGCTGATTTTTCTGGTTATCCTGGCCGCGATCGAGTCCTCCCTCGCGCTGATGCGCGACATACTGGTTGCCGACAAGGTTTCGCTGATGCGTGATCTCGCCTCTGCAGCCCCTGCTGGGTCGGACGGTCTGCTGACCAGCATCCCGATGATCGGACAGATGATCATGGGCTTCGTGCTTCCGTTCGCATTGGCGTTCGTGGCAATCCCGCTGGAAAGCGCGGTGTATTCGATGCGCACCGTTCTCGGTGTGTTTCTCGTGCAGGCCATGCGCGGTCTCGGGTTTTTACTCAGGTTCACCGGTCTGCTGTTAAAGCGGCTACCCAAAGTGCTCGAATTGGCCTATGACGTACTGATTGTCATCCCGTTGCTGATAGAGCGTTGGGTGATAGGAATGCGCGCAGGTTCGCCGGGAGCGGGTAATACGGAAGATAAGGAAATTTCCAAACTCAGGAGGGCGGCATGAATAAATTTCTGACCCTCTTGATCGTCTCGTTCGGCATGATACTCGTCAGCGCTTGTGGCGACAGCCGCATACACAGCCATGCCGTGTACATGCTGGTGGATACGTCAGGCACCTACGCCCAGGAGATGAATAAGGCATCCAAGATCGTCAATTACCTGCTGGCGACGCTGAACCCGGGAGATTCACTGGCGGTGGCCAAGGTAGAGACTCGCAGCTTTACTGAAAAAGACATTATCGCCAAGGTTACGTTCGACAAGCGCCCGTCGCAGGCCACCTCGCAAAAGCGCAGGTTCAAAAACAACATCGAGGTGTTTGCCAAGCATGTCAAGGGCAGTGCCTATACCGATATCACCGGTGGCCTAATCCAGGGCGCGGAATACCTGAATGAAACGAAAGCCGGCATCAAGACCATCGTCGTGTTCTCTGATATGCAGCAAGAATTAGGCAAAGGAACGATTCGCGATTTTCCCATCAGACTTGACGGTATCCGCATCGTGGCGTTGAATGTCACCAAGCTGGGCACGGACAACGCCGATCCTCGGCGATATCTCGATCGCCTGGCCCAATGGGAGGCAAGTGTCCGTAAGGCCGGCGCCACCGACTGGGTGGTGGTGAACGATCTGGAGAATAATATCGAATCCATTTTGGCCACTCGCTGAAAGGGCTCGCAGTCGGCAGAGAAGTATTCCAGCACAGCAGAACCCTCATGAATTGCTTCATCGATTCATCGGGCCATTGATTCAATGGAGCAATGGTCAATCCTCTCGCAAGGTTCATTTCACGTCTCCGCCTAACGTCTTCTAACAGGCTGCGGAAAAACTCGGCGTATACATAAAATGCCGCTGCTGCCACAATTGCTCAGGATGCTCAAAAGGCCAGACTTCTCACCCGCCCAACCATAGCGGTTATTTCACCCACCCGCCCTGAGTCTGGCAGAACAGCCTCTTCGCCCAGGGACGCGCCTGGTCTCAAGCAAGGCCGCAGCGAGCGAAGAGGCGAGGAGGTACGGACCGCACTATATGTAGCCGTTTGCCCTTCTCAATAGTTCTTGGCAAACGGAAAAAGCCCCTCTCGTATTTCCGATCTCCGAGGAAGTTTGTCTCAGCGTTGAGCCTCTGAACGATGCGAGAACGGAGCTGGCGGACTTTTTCAGCATCCTGGTAGCGGTTGCCTTCCTGAGGCAAGAAGCTTTATAGTTTCCGCCCATTAGGCTATCTGTCATGGTTCCCTCAACATAATGCGGAGGCGGTTCATGAGAATGATGATTGTACTGGTTGCGTTGCTCGGACTCGCTGTGTATCCGGCGATGGTCGCGGCGCCAGTTGAAAAGGGCGCCAAGGAGCCAGCCACAGGTCAGAAGCCGAGTCAGGAGAAGCCCCTGGTGGCTCCGCCGCCAGAGGGGGCAATGGTGGTGGTGCCGGCGGGAGAGTTTATGATGGGAAGTGCGGCGGGAGATTCAGACGAACAGCCGGAACACAAGGTCTATCTGGACTCATTTTCCATGGATGTGTATGAAGTGACGGTGGGGCAGTATGCAGCGTTTCTGCAGGCGAAAGGGATCGATCAGCCTTCGGATTGGAAGGCGATGAACCAACCGGCAAATCAGAAGCGTCCGATTGCCAATGTGGATTCGACGGACGCATCCGTCTACTGCAAATGGGTCGGCAAGCGGTTGCCGACAGAGGCGGAGTGGGAGAAGGCGGCGCGGGGGACCGATGGCCGCATCTATCCGTGGGGTAACGAAGCTCCGACGCCGCTTCATGCGAACTTTGGGAGATCGGACTGGAACAATCACGCGGTATTGGCGCCGGTGGGCTCGTTCGAAGCGGGCAAGAGTCCCTATGGCATCTATGATATGGCCGGGAATGTCTGGGAATGGGTCAGTGATTTGTACGACTATAACTATTATAAGGTCAGTCCGTCGAAGAATCCGACAGGCCCGTCGACGGGCGGGACTAGGGCGGTCCGTGGTGGCGCCTGGAACAGCAATCCTCGTGCGATGCGCTCTCCGAATCGGAGCCTCATTTCGCCGACGGACCAGGGTCTCAACGGGTTTCGTTGCGCGAAGAGCCAATAGTCGTCGGCTCGTTAACCTCCATTAATCATGATAGATTATCGCGAAATGGCGGAGTTGTGCGCGAGTGATGTGGGCGGATTCTCAACTCTACACGGTTGTTTTTTTGAGGTGCGAGGCTTTATAGTTCCCGCCCATCAGGCAGTCTGTGCATAGGCTGTCATGGTTCGTTTCAGCAAATTGTGGAGGCAGTTCATGCGGAGGATGATTGTACTTGGTGCGTTGATCGTGCTTGCTACCTATCCGGCAATGGGTGCGGCACCAATTGAAAAAGTCGCAAAGGAACTCGCTCCGGCGCAGAAGCAGGCTCAGACTCAGAGCCTGGAGAAGCCTGCGGTGCCTCGTCCACCAGCAGGGACTATGGTGTTGATACCGGCTGGAGAGTTTACGATGGGGAGCCAGGATGGTGATTCAGACGAACGACCTGTGCACAAGGTTCAGCTGAATGCCTTTTCTATAGATGTATATGAAGTTACGGTGGGGCAGTATGAGGAATTTCTGCGATC
Organism: Nitrospira lenta; assembly: GCA_945906715.1. GTDB lineage: Bacteria > Nitrospirota > Nitrospiria > Nitrospirales > Nitrospiraceae > Palsa-1315. The sequence continues at coordinate 1,897 of CAMDRK010000153.1, read as the reverse complement.
AGGCGAAGCCCACGCCCCGTTAGACTGGAATACGATGAACCAATCGGCACATCACAAGCGCCCAGTCGCCAATATAGATTGGGCGGATGCGGCTGCCTATTGCAAATGGGCCGGCAAGCGGTTGCCGACGGAAGCGGAATGGGAAAAGGCGGCGCGAGGGACGGATGGCCGTCTCTACCCGTGGGGTAACGATCCCCCGACGCCGCTCCACGCGAACTATGGCAAAACGGGGTCGCACAACTATGATGCATTGCTGCCGGTGGGAACGTTAGAAGCCGGCAAGAGTCCCTATGGTGTGTATGACATGGCCGGTAACGTCTGGGAATGGGTCAGCGACTGGTATGACTCTGACTATTATAAGAGCAGCCCGCAGCAGAACCCGGAGGGACTGCCAAAGGGTGGGTTCAAAGTGATCCGTGGAGGATCCTGGAATACCAGTGCGCGAAACCTGCGATCCTCGGATCGATACTGGGATCCCCCGTCGTTCAGAAGTCTCTACTTCCCAGGATTCCGGTGTGCGAAGAATTCGTAGGCTACGAATTAGGCTGAAGCTGGAAAGGCTGAAGGTCGGAGCCCGAACATTTCAGTCTTCAGCATAACCTTCAGCCTTCAGCCTTCAGTCTAGTCCTCGCCTGTCGCCCGCATCTCTATTTCACCGGAATGCTGATCACAATTCCCCCCATAACGTCATTGATCTTGAAGTCCCGTTTGGGGCTGTCCGGATGGGAATTGTGGCAGCCAATGCAAGCCTGGGCCACAGCAAGATCCGGATAGACGGCTTGGAAGTAACGGGCCCCTCCCTCCTTCACGAAAGCGGTGTAGGGTTTGGTCGGATGAGTGAGGATCGTCCCCAGGCCTATCTTTTCAAATTCGCTTGAGGCGCCATTCCGCTTGTTGATCGGCCAGAGGCTGATCAATCGATACTGTATGCCCAGCCCCTTTTTGCCCACGACGCGGCCGGACTCCATCAGGAATTGAGCCGGGAGAGGCAGGGTATTTTTCTCCTCCCAGTTCTCCGAGGCCACGACCACCCCTTTGTTCTGCAGCCGTTCAACGACGTGCTTCGTATACACTTCACGGTCCGCTTCGATCAGGGCATACAGATAGTCCGCCACCGTTTCGACGGGCAGATTGAATGAAGTCCCATCCGTCGCCGCGTTGCTCGATCCGGCGAAGCCGGTGACGCCAAACCCGAACAGCAGTATGAGAGCTCCCCGTCTCAACTTGTTGGAAGATGTCATAGAAACCTCCTTGGTTCCCCCATGGGCACGCCGGCATTATGCGTCGTGGCTCCATGAAGGGGTTAGATGGAATGCGGATACGAGACTGCACAATTATGCCTGTGAGCAGGCGGGTCGGTTCGACCGTCAATCTGGAGTTGGGATGAGAGAAAGGGGAGTTGAAACAGTTACTTGCACGAGACGACTGAGTCAGCTGGTCGTGAGGATCGCTGGAGTAGTGAAGGGAAGGCACAGAGTAGGAAAGTACCGAAGCCATGGCTCGGTTCCCCCTGTCCGTATGATGGAACGCGTCCACCAGATCATACGATGAGTCATCATACGCTTCGCTCAGCAGGGAGTCCAATTGCCTGGCTCAGGATAGATTCCCCGCTATCTGCCACGAGATGTTTGATGGCAAGACTTGAACTCCAGTTTCGACCAGGGCGAGTGGCTGGAACAATAGTCACGCCTGACCGAGGGGCGAGTCTATCTGGTCTCCGTGTTTGTCTTGTTATCTGAAACCAAACAGACCAGACCAACCAGATAGACGAGATAGACTAGAAATTTCCCGCCTGCACCACATCCTCGATGCTGTTGATGTCGAGCCAGTGGCCTGCTGTGTAGAGCACCCGGATGGGATATTGCCGTTTCAAGAGTTCTTGGAGCAGTTGGGGGAT
>CAMDRK010000152.1 GCA_945906715.1 Nitrospira lenta | reverse complement strand
GTGCCCGAACCACTCGCCCGGCGGGCGGCCTTCCATGGGGCCCCGCTTGGTGATGGGGTTGATGAAGGGATTTGCCGCTTTATTGCCGGCCGGGTGCGCACTGAAGTCCGTGTGCCAGGAGAGGCGCTTAGAGCTCGGCCCGCCCCCGCCATTCACCCCGCTGGAGGGCCAGACTGCCTCCCACTCGCCGTTCGGCTGCTCGAGCTTCGTCAGGGGCGTCGGTGGAACATACCCGAGCCGATTCAAGGGCTGCGTATAGGGCAAGGCTGCTCCGACGGGCGATCGTGGAACGCCGATCGGAACCTGGGCAAAGGCGCTTTTGGCGTAGGGGCTCAGGCCGTTCTTGCAGAGCAACAGCCCCGCTGAGGTGAAGAGTCCCCATTTGAAGAGGTCGCGCCGGTTGATCTGACCGTGGGAGAGGGCTTGGACGATCTCCCAGCGATTCTTCCGCGCATTCTCCGCTTCCTTGACCCGCCGCTTCGAAGATTTGAATGGTAAATACATAGAGCCGCTCCATTCCGGTCATGGCGGTTGCTCTCTTCTGCCTGGCCCAGAATGAGCGAAAATACTGATGTCCCGAACTGTGCGGAATTTACGGCGGCTGCTAGACCAGGTCTATTCCTCTTATGTACTAGTCCACCCCTACTTCTGTAGGGTTGATTTTGAGGATTGGCTGAATTCGGCGAAGGCTGAAGGTTGGGATTCGTAATTTCAAACACTTCAGCCTTCAGACCGCCTCGCCCGTTTCGCTTTTCGCGCAAGTCACGCGAGTCTCGCACGAATAACGAGGAACATACTCTCGGGCGCTTTCGCCACGAATCGGTTCTTCGCCTCTCTCGTCTCCACTGTCGCATTTCACCACAGTCCACCATCAGTAACGTGGCAAAAGGCTTCTAGGTCGGCCATTTCCCTCCATGAAATCGCAGGTTTTTCGTGGCACACCTCGTGCTGATTGATTAATCGGAGTTTTATGACCATGAGGCCGGGAGTTTCTAGCAGGATGCTTAAGCGTGAAGCGTCGTTCGTGAATTGTGAGCGAGATAGGCAAGACCTGCGCGACAGGCGAGACTCGCAGTTCGAAGTTCTTGGTTCGACGTTCCAACAACCTCGAACTTCGGACCTCGAACCCTCGCCCATCCCGCTAGCCTCGGTTTTGTTTCACGATAGACGTGCCGTCATTTTCCTTGTCGCCTTCGCGCTCGCTGGACTTCTTGCCTGTGACAGAACCCCCGAACAAGCGCCTGAGGCCAAGAAGGCCGTAGTGGCCGACAAGACAGGTGTTGTCCACCTCACATCTGAAGAACTCGCGCGGACGGTGATCGAGGTCTCGCCGGTTGCCCGTGGGGCGATGCTGGTACCAAGGCAATATACCGCCACAGTTCAAGCCAACGAAAATGAACTGGCTGAGGTGACCACGCTCATCAGGGGCCGGGTAGAGAAGGTCTACGTGGATGTCGGCCAAGATGTGAAGAAAGGCGCCTTGCTGGCGCTGCTCCACAGTACGGACCTCGGTGTGGCGGAGGGGGCCTATCTGAAATCTGCAGCAAAGCTGCACGAAGCGAAACTGGCGTATGAGCGTGCCAGGGATCTGTATGAACAAAAGGTTGTGAGTCAGGCCGAGTTGCAGCGCCGCGAGGCCGCGATGAAAACGGCCCAAGCCGAAGCGCGCGAGGCGCGGAACCGTCTGGAACTGCTCGGCGTCCCCCGTCAGGAAGTTGAGCGGCTGGATCGCGAAGATACGATCAAAGCCGATGTACCCCTGCGCGCGCCGTTCGACGGCCGGGTCATCATGCGCAATATCACGAGGGGCGAGGTGGTCGAGACGCAGCAGAAGCTCTTCACCGTCGCGGATCTTTCGGCTGTGTGGGTCGTTGGCAACGTGCCGGAGAAGGACGTGCAGTTCATCCGCAAGGACCAGAAGGTCAATGTGATTGTGTCCGCCTATCCCCATGCCCTCGTTCCGGGAACGATCACCTACGTCGGGGATGTGCTCGATCCTGCCACCCGCACGATGCGCCTGCGGGTGACGGTGCTGAACCCTGGTCGGCTGCTGAAACCGGAAATGTTCGCCACCGTCCTGGTCTATGCAGCGGCGACCCCGGATGCGCTGACCCTGCCGATCGAGGCAGTCCAAAACGGGCCGACCGGTACGATGGTGTTTGTCCAACGGGGAATGAATGACTTCGAAGTGCGAGGGGTCAAGGTGGGAAGCGAGCAGGGAGAGGTGGTGACGGTGTTGGAGGGGGTGAGCGCCGGCGAGCAGGTCGTGACCAAGGGATCGTTCGTGCTCAAGTCTGAAATGGAACGGCACAAGATCGAGCCGACCCCATGATTGCGTCTCTTCTGGAATTTTCGCTGCGGCAACGGATCTTGGTTCTCGGCTTGGCCTGCCTCTTGTCCGTTGTCGGTGTCTTCGCCTTTCAGTCTATTCCGATCGATGCCTACCCGGACGTGACAAATATCCAGGCGCAGATCTTGACCGACGCGCCTGGTCTCTCGCCGGTCGAAGTCGAACGATTCATCACCTACCCGCTCGAACTCCAGATGACCGGCCTGCCTGGGTTAGCGGAGATCCGCTCTCTCTCCAAATTCGCCCTCTCCCAGGTCACGGTCGTGTTCAACGATGACGTCGATACCTATTTTGCCCGCCAGTTGGTGCTCGAACGGATCATCGCGGCAAAGGAGCGTTTGCCGGCGGGGATCGAGCCAGTGATGGCTCCCGTCAGCACCGGGCTGGGAGAGGTCTATCAATATTATGTCGAAAGTCCTTCGACAGGGCTCAGGACAGGCCCGAATGCGGCGGCAACCGACCCCGCGATCATCGAGACGGAGTTGACGGATCAGAGCACGCTCCAGGACTGGGTTCTGCGCCCGCTGCTGAAGGGCGTGCCAGGCGTGGTCGATGTGAACCGCACGGGCGGGTTCGTCAAGCAGTATCAAGTCCTGGTCGATCCGGCCAAGCTCCGCAAGTTCGACCTGACGCTCCACGATATCTACGAGGCGGTGGCAAAGAACAATGCCAATGCCGGAGGTAATGTGCTGGAGCGCCATGCGGAGCGCGCGATCGTCCGTGGGCTGGGCCTGATCAAGACCCTGAGCGATATCGAGTCCATCATCGTGAAAGAGTCAGGCGGCACGCCGGTCTTCGTTCGTGATGTCGCGGAGGTTCGCATCGGCCACGCTGTTCGTCATGGGGCGGTGTTGCTCAACGGCGAGCGGGAGGTCGTGGCCGGCACCGTCCTCATGATACGCGGAGGCAATGCGCGTCAGGTGGTCGAAGAGGTCAAAGCCAAGGTGGAAGACCTCCAGCAGAACCACATTCTTCCCGCTGGCACGAAGCTCGTGGCCTTCTACGATCGCATTGAATTGGTGACGGCGGCGATCAATACGGTGCGGGATGCCTTGATCGAAGGGGTCGTGCTGGTGGTCTTCGTCTTCTTCTTCTTCCTGGGCCACGTGCGCAGCGCCGTCGTCGTGACGGTTTCGCTCATCGTCACCCCCCTGATCACGTTCATCGTGATGCAGCGGATGGGGCTCTCGGCCAACTTGATGACGCTTGGCGGGCTGGCCATCGCGATCGGCGAAATCGCGGACGGGTCGCTGGTCGTCGTCGAAAACGTCTATCGGCACCTGGCGCAGAATAATGGCGCAACGAAGAAGAGCACGTCGGAGGTGATTCTTCAGGCGACGAAAGAAGTGGGCCGGCCGATCCTCTTCGGCATTCTCATCATCAGCGTCGTCTTCCTGCCGCTCCTGACGCTCCAGGGTATGGAAGGGAAGATGTTCGCGCCGCTGGCCTACACGTTGGTGATCGCGCTCCTGGCCTCGGTCGTGGTCACGCTGACCCTGTCGCCGGTGCTCGCGTCGCTGATCTTGCGCGGAGACCATCCGGAAGAAACGCGCCTCACGCGATGGATGAAGCTGCGATATCTGCCGATGCTGACCTGGACGCTCCAGCATCGCAGCCTGGCGCTCAGCTCCTCAACGGCGCTCGTGCTCTGCAGTCTCGCGCTCGTTCCGTACGTCGGGAGGGAGTTTATTCCTCTTCTAGAAGAAGGGGCTCTCACGCCGCAGGTTGTCCGGCTTCCAAGTGTGTCGTTGCCGGAATCGATCGAGATGGAGAAGCAAACCCATAAAGTGATGCTGGAGTTTCCCGAAGTGCGCATGGCGGTGAGCAAGATCGGGCGGCCCGACATTGCCTTGGGGCCGGAAGAGCCGAATGAGAGCGATCCGGTCGTGGCCCTGAGCGATCGGAGCACATGGAAGACGGCGAGCACTCAGTCTGGATTGACAGATGCCATCAGGAAAAGGCTGGCGGAGATCCCCGGGATTTCGGTCCTCATGAGCCAGCCGATTCAAGAACGGGTGGACGAGCTGATGTCCGGTATCAGGGCGGAATGTGCCATCAAACTGTTCGGGGAGGACCTCGATGTGCTCCACGAGAAGGCAAAGGAGATTGCCGCGCTGCTGCAGCAAATCGATGGCGTGAAAGATATCAAAGTCGAGCAGCTGGCCGGCCAGCCCTATCTCACGGTCGACATCGATCGGCAGAAGATTGCCCGCTTCGGCATTAACGTGGCCGATGTGCAGGAAATTGTGACTACCGCGATCGGCGGCAAGGTGGCGACCCATGTCTACGAAGGCGAGCGGCGGTTTGAATTGACGCTCCGGTTTCCGGAACCGCAACGCAACAGCATCGGCGCCATCGGGGAGATCAGGGTGAAGTCTGCGTCCGGCGCGCTGATCCCAATGAGCGAACTCGCCATGATCGAGATGCGCGAAGGCCCGTCCCGCATCAGCCGCGAAGGTGTGAAACGGCGCATTTACGTCGGCTTCAACGTTGTCGGGCGCGACATCGGCGGCGTCGTGGATGAAGGGCGGAAGAAGCTGGCGGAGCAGATTCGCTTGCCCGAAGGGTATACCGTCACATGGGGCGGAGCCTTCGAGAACATGGAGCGGGCCAACGCGCGGCTCTTGATCGTGGTGCCGGTCACGTTAGGGCTCGTGTTCTTCTTGCTCTTTTGGGCGTTTCACTCGCTTCGTTACGCGACCTTGATCATTATCAATCTCCCCTTCGCCTTGATCGGTGGTGTTGTATCTTTGTGGCTGAGCGGACAATACCTGAGCGTGCCGGCCTCTATCGGTTTTATCGAACTCTTCGGCTTGGCGGTCGGGAACGGGATCGTGCTGGTTTCCTATATCAATCAGCTGCGCAGTGAAGGCGCGCAAATGGACCAAGCGATCGTCAAGGGTTGCGTCCTCCGGCTTCGCCCGGTCATCATGACGATGATGACCACGCTAGTGGGTTTGCTGCCGTTGGCGCTTGCGCAGGGGATCGGGGCCGAAGTCCAGCGGCCGCTTGCGGCCGTCGTCATCGGCGGCCTCTTCACCTCAACGGTACTCACGTTGTTGGTCTTGCCGGCTCTGTATCGGTGGTTCGCAGAAAAAGAAACGGGGAAGGAGTATGCGCCGGAATGGGTGTAAATAGGATGGGGAGGGGGCGGCTGACGAAGGGCGGGCAGCGTCGGTGGCGACGTAATGCGATGAGTTCACTTAGCCGTTGGTCTCCGGGACATTCGTCGCGTGCTCCTATGAAACTGCGCCGAGACGACGCAATGTCGTCGCACGCTTGCTGTCACAGCTGCTCGGCACCGGTTTCCGCTATGTCGCCACCGACGTGCCCATCCCTTCCACCCGCCGCATACTTGGAGGAGAGGGAGAACGAGCGAACTTGGATGAGAGGAGGGTAGCCTGGTCGTCCCCTGCTCGCGCAACGCGCTCGGGCTCGTCTGTCTGGTTGGCCGGCCGGTCTTTCTGGTCTGTCTGGTTGTTCTGAATGAATTTCCAGTCCGATCAACCAAACAAACCAGATAGACGAGATAGACTAAATGAACAAGCATTCGTTGGACGCGCGCAGTAAAGAGCAGCTTTGTTGAGTTCAGGCTGTATGACACAACCGAGGAGGGCTAAACATGAATGAAAGCTTGAGGTATATTGTCTTACTGCTCTTGTTTGCAGGAAGTACTCTGCTTGCATCTGTGGCTCATGCAGTAACTGAGTCCAAGGCTCAGAGCGGCGATGTGGCGCGTGGCCAGATTTTGTTTGCCAGGTACTGTACCGGTTGTCATGGGCCGGAGGGCGGAGGAGATGGGTACAGATTTGCTCGCGGGCCGGATGCGGCTAATCTCAGATCACCATCGATCAAAAAGAAATCTGATGCCGTCCTGCTTAAGACTATCCATGAGGGCAAACCGAACATGCCGCCTTGGAATACCCGCCTCTCGGAGAAAGAGAGCAGAGATGTGCTGGCCTATGTGCGGACCCTCGCCAAATGAAGCGATGCGATCGGCTTCGTTGTCGGCAGGAGTCGCCGGAGAGAAGAAATGCGTACTTGCGCAGTACGTTGAAGGTCTGAGGGGCGAGCCCGCCGGCTGAAGGCTCGCCGGAGCACTGGATCGCCGATTACACCAGAAGTGTTCATCAGCCCTGCAGGCTAGACCACTTGCTCACAG
>CAMDRK010000151.1 GCA_945906715.1 Nitrospira lenta | reverse complement strand
GTTCTGAATGGCTTCCCCCATTCCCACGTTCAACACAATCCGTTCAAGCTTCGGAACCTGCATGATGTTCTTATAGCCGAACTCTTTCATGAGCGCCGGCACAACCTTCTGCAAGTAGGTCTCGCGCATCCTGGGCTTGAACTTGGACTCTTCGCTGCCTTGGTCCATCGCCTGCGGAGCCGATGCCCCCTCTTTCTTCTTGGGTGGCTTCCGCTCCGACGTCTTACTGCCTTTTCCTGATTCAACCTTCGCCATCCGGCGTCCTCACTCCTACTCGACTGAGTCGTTCGATTTTTTACTGAACCGGACCCGCCGGCCATCATCAAGCGTTCGCACACCAAGCCGGGTCGGCTTCTGCGTCACAGGACACAGATACATCACGTTTGAGACTGCAAGAGGCGCTTCCCGTTCGAGAATGCCGCCTTGTTTGACTTTTTGATTGGGCTTGGTATGGCGCTTGATCATGTTCAACTTTTCGACCACAACCTTTCCCACCCCAAGATCAACCGAAAGCACCTTCCCGGACTTGCCGCGATCACGCCCGGAGATCACGACCACCAGATCGCCCTTACGAATCCGACTCTTGTTCAATGCCTGCTTATTCATCCCGCCATCCCCACCTTCGCTAAAGCACTTCCGGAGCTAGAGAAATAATCTTCATGAACTTTTTCCAGCGCAGCTCGCGCGCGATCGGCCCAAAGATACGAGTCCCAACGGGATCACCGTCCTTATTGATCAATACACAGGCATTCCGATCGAACTTGATGTAGGAACCATCTTCGCGACGCACTTCCTTCGTCGTCCTCACGACCACGGCACGGCTCACATCGCCCTTCTTAACCGTTGCCGCAGGAATTGCCTCCTTGACCGCCACGACGACAATGTCACCCAGAGAAGCATACCGGCGCCTGGTTCCACCAAGAACATGAAAACACATGGCCTGTTTGGCACCGGAGTTATCGGCTACGTCCATGTATGTATAGCTTTGAATCATAGTTCCGGTATTCCCTCTACTCTCCGCACAATCTTGATCTACTCACCACGCCGCCCTTTTTCCACGACCTCGATAACCCGCATATGTTTATCTTTACTGATGGGCCGCGTCTCGACCATGCGCACACGGTCGCCGATCTTACAGGCATTCTCTTCATCGTGGGCCTTGAATTTCGTCACCCGCCGAAGCACCTTCCGATAGAGCGGGTGAATAACCGACCGCTCAATCTCGACGACGACTGTCTTATTCATCTTATTGCTGACCACACGTCCGACCCATTCACGCCGCTTGTTCGCTGACTCTCCCATCCTCAAGCCCCTTTCGCCGCGGTAGAGATTGGCTCGGCCTGCGCGAGCTCGCGCTGAATCGTTTTTACCCTGGCAATGGATCGCTTCGTCTTTCGCAGCTGCATCGGATTTTCCAACCGTCCTGTTCCCAACTGAAAACGAAGATTGAAGAGCTCTTGCGTGAGCTGCTGAGTTTTCTCCGCCAGTTCAGGCCCCGTCAGTTGCCGTAATTCCTTCAGATCCATGACCGCGTTCCCCTTACCCTTCCGTACAGTTCGTTCAGCGCTAAAACTCGCCGCGGATGACACACTTCGTAGCAATCGGCAGCTTATGCGAGGCCAAGCGGAACGCCTCCTTGGCGACATCAGGCGTCACACCATCCATCTCATAGAGGATACGACCAGGCTTGACGACGGCGACCCAGTACTCCGGGTTCCCCTTACCCTTACCCATTCGAGTCTCAGCCGGCTTCTTGGTAATCGGCTTATCGGGGAAAATTCTCGTCCACACCTGGCCACCGCGCTTCACACAGCGAGTGATCGCAATGCGCGCCGCCTCGATCTGCCGGCTGGTGATCCAGCCAGGCTCAAGCGCCTTGAGCCCAAACTCTCCGAGGGTAATCTGGCTGCCACGGTAGGCCTTACCAGTCATACGCCCCTTCATCATTTTACGAAACTTAACTTTCTTTGGTGCTAACACGATATCCCCTTTACTTACCCAATCCTACGGTCAAATACCGACTCTTTGTTGAGCGGCTGCAAAGGAAGAACTTCGCCCTTATAGATCCAGGTCTTGATCCCAATCTGCCCCATCGTCGTGTGAGCTTCCGCAAACCCGTAGTCGATATCGGCCCGAAGCGTATGGAGCGGCACACGGCCTTCGCGGTACCACTCTGATCGCGCGATCTCCGCCCCGCCAAGACGGCCCCCAACCATAATCTTGATACCCTGAGCTCCAAGACGGAGCGCGGACTGCACGCTTCGCTTCATGGCCCGGCGGAACGCCACTCGCTTTTCCAACTGGGTCGCAACGTTTTCACAGACCAACTGGGCATCCAGTTCAGGTTTTTTGATTTCCTTCACCGTAATGTAGACCTGGCCGCCGTAGCTCTTCCCCAACTCCGCCTTGAGCTTATCGACCTCAGCACCCTTACGACCGATAATGATGCCAGGGCGCGCCGTATGAATAATCACCCGCGTCTGATCTCCAGATCGCTCGATTTCAACCTTGGCCACACCGGCATGGAAGAGGCGCTGCTTGACCATCTTACGGATCTTGATATCCTGATGGAGCAACTTCGCGTAATCTTTGCTGGCATACCACCGAGATGACCAATTGACGTTGTAGCCTAGCCGGTACCCGATCGGATGTGTCTTATGCCCCATAACTAGCCGTGCCTCACTCAGACAGAAAATGAACCAGTTCCATTAGCCCCATCTATCACTTCTTTTCTTTCATGCTCGCAGCTGACACAACGACAGTAATGTGACTCATCCGTTTTTGAATGGCATTCGCACGCCCCTGAGACCGAGACCGAAAGCGTTTTAACGTTGGCCCACAATCGACAAATGCCTTCGACACCACCATCGAGTCGCTGTCGCCCATCTCTTTTTGTTCCGCGTTGGCTACGGCAGACCTCAAGAGCTTTTCCACCACCTTCGACGCCTGGCGTGGCAAGTTTCGAAGCAACGCCAAGGCCATTGGAACTTGTTGCCCTCGGATCAAGTCGATCACCGGGCGTGCTTTCCTCGGAGAGATACGTACAAAACGCAAAACTGCTTGTGCTTCAGCCATAAACGTCCTATCCAATCGAATGTGCCGAGACCTGAGCCTGCCGCTACTTGAGAGCGACTGACTTCTCTGTCCTGGCGTGCCCATGTCCCTTAAAGAACCTGGTTGGAGCAAACTCTCCCAACTTGTGCCCGACCATATTTTCCGTCACGAAGACCGGAATAAATTTCTTCCCGTTATGCACCGCGAACGTATGTCCGATCATATCGGGGATGACCGTAGATCGTCGCGACCAGGTCTTGATGATCTTGCGATCCTTATTCTGATTCATCCGCTCCACCTTTTGGAGCAGATGGTCGTCAACAAATGCGCCCTTACTGACTGACCTCGGCATCGCGTACTCCTACTTGCGGCGGGAAATAATGAACTTGTCCGTCGCCTTATTGTTCCTGGTCTTATAACCCTTAGTCGGAAGACCCCATGGGGAGACCGGATGGGGGTTGCCCTGTCCGGACTTTCCTTCGCCGCCACCATGCGGATGGTCGACCGGATTCATCACAACACCGCGCACGTTCGGTCGCCGGCCCAGCCATCGATTGCGGCCCGCCTTCCCGACGTTAATATTCTCGTGATCCGTATTCCCAACTTGCCCAACCGTTGCCAGGCAGGTTGAAAGAACTTTGCGCATTTCACCGGATCTTAGCCGCACCTGCACATAGTCACCATCCCGCCCCATCACCTGCGCCGCACCTCCCGCACTACGAATCATCTGCCCGCCTTTTCCTGGCTTCAACTCGATATTATGAATCGTAGTTCCCAACGGCATACTGGACAGGGGCAACGCATTCCCGGTACGAACTTCTGATCCAACACCGGACTGGACTACATCACCGACTTTTAAGCCAACCGGCGCCAGGATATATCGCTTCTCGCCGTCCTTATAGTGCACCAAGGCAATTCTTGCAGACCGATTGGGGTCGTATTCAAGAGCGGCAATGGTCCCAGGAATTCCGACCTTGTCTCGCTTAAAGTCAATTTTTCTATAGAGACGTTTATGCCCGCCCCCACGGAACCGTACAGTTGTTCGGCCATCATTGTTCCTCGCGCCGGTACTGCGGCGGAAGGACGTGAGCGACTTCTCAGGTCTCTTCTTGGACAGTTCTTCGGTGGTCACCGCGGTCATTCCGCGACGTCCAGGCGTTCTTGGCTTGTATACCCTGATTCCCATAACTACAGTCGTCCTTCCAGTGCCCCGGGATCAACCAGGAGCAAAACCCAGCTATGCACTTTCGTAGAGCTCCAGCTTCTCGCCCTGCTTGAGCTTCACAAAAGCTTTTTTCCAATCCGATCGCTTACCGGAGAAACGCCCCAACCGCTTGACCTTCCCCAGAACATTTATCACGTTCACCCGCTCGACTTTGACCTTCAAGAGCGTTTCGACCGCTTGCTTAATCTGAAGACGATTTGCATCCGGGTGAACCAGAAAAGCCACCGTGTTGTTGCTTTCCCGCATCGCAGTGATCTTTTCGGTCAGCAACGGCTGCAACAGAATACTATGGAGACCCGCCTTCATGACCAGACCTCCTTCACCCGCAGCAACTCACGTTCTGGAATCAGAATCAATTCAGCTCGAACAATATCGTAGACGTTCAACCCTTCAGGCCCCACCACACACACATTAGGGAGGTTACCTGCCGCTTGAGCCAATCCCGCATGCCCCGCGCCTGCCACAATCAAGGCATAGGCCCCGGCGCCGAAACTCGTCAGCACTTGAGCCAACAACTTTGTTTTCGGCTGATCCAACGACAGATTCGACACAATCACCACTTGCCCGTCGGCTAACTTTGCCGACAGCGCGCTTTGAAGCGCTGCACGGTACTTCTTCTTCGGCATGCTGTAGGAATAATCACGCGGCTTCGGCCCAAAGACCGATCCGCCATGACGCCATACAGGAGAACGGATCGACCCTGCTCGCGCTCGCCCGGTATGCTTTTGCTTCCATGGCTTCTTCCCGGACCCAGCTACTTCTCCTCGCCGTAATGTCGATGCCGTCCCCTGACGCTCACAGGCACGCTGCATCACCACCGCTTCATGGACTAACGCAGTATGGAGCTTACAGCCGAACACTTCTTCAGGAAGTTCGACGGACCCGACTTTCTGTCTCTTCAAATCAACAACGTCAACCGTGGGCATGACCTACCCCTTCTTCGACTTTCTTACCATGATCAGTCCATTTGCCGCACCAGGGATTGCCCCGCGAACGAACAGCAAGTTCTCATCAGGCCTTGATTCAATAACTTTCAATCGCTGGGCCGTAATCCGCTTCGCTCCCATGTGCCCTGGCAGCGTCTTGCCTTTCCAGACACGAGAAGGATACGAGCTTGCGCCCATCGAACCGGGATGACGATGGAACATGGACCCGTGAGACTCAGGGCCGCCGGCATAATGATGGCGCTTCACTACCCCCTGAAATCCCTTTCCCTTCGAAATACCGATGACATCCACCCAGTCGCCCTTTTTGAAAATATCGACTTTAATAGATTGTCCTACTGCCACTTCTCCAACTTTTTGAAACTCTCTGAGTACGCGGGTGGCTGGAGCCTCCGTCTTCTTCAAATGACCCAGCTCGGCTTTGGACAACTTGCGCTCTTTCACTTCACCAAAAGACAACTGAACGGCTTCATACCCATCGCGCTCTTTTGTCTTGATCGTGACCACGCGGCAAGGACCTGCCTCAATGACAGTCACAGGCGTAAACCGCGTCTCGTCGAATATCTGGGTCATCCCCAGTTTTTTACCCAATAACCCATTCGTCATAATTCATCCAGTTCTAAGTTCTGAGTTCTAAGTTCTGAGTTCTCGATTATCCCTAACTCAACACTCATAACTGAGAACTCATAACTTAATCTCTACATCCACCCCGGCAGCGAGATTCAACTTCATCAGGGAATCCATCGTTTCAGGAGTGGCATCCATGATGTCCATCAAACGCTTGTGCGTTCTGATCTCGAACTGCTCGCGAGCCTTTTTATCCGCATGCGTGGCGCTCTGCACGGTAAACTTCTCGATGCGCGTAGGAAGTGGAATCGGCCCGACAATCTTTGCTCCACTCCGGCGGACAGTCTCAACGATTTCTGCCACAGACTGGTCCAACACACGGTAATCAAACCCGCGTAACCGAATCCTGATTCTTTGTTCAACCTTAACCATTCATTCCTCTATCTATCCGGCCAATCGCTACGCCAGAATTTCGGTGACGACGCCGGAGCCGACGGTCTTGCCGCCCTCGCGCACCGCGAACCGCAACCCCTGATCCATCGCGATCGGACTAATCAGCTCCCCCGTCACACTCACATTGTCCCCAGGCATCACCATCTCCACCCCCGGATTCAACGTCATAATCCCCGTGACGTCCGTCGTCCGGAAATAGAACTGCGGCCGATACCCGTTGAAGAACGGCGTATGCCGCCCGCCTTCCTCCTTCGCCAACACATAAATCTCCGCCTTGAACTT
>CAMDRK010000150.1 GCA_945906715.1 Nitrospira lenta | reverse complement strand
TCGATCAGGAAATCCTCATCCCGATAGAAGAACCGCACTTCCTCCATCGAAACCCGGAGCGCCTGAGCGGCCATTGCACGCAAATCATCGGCTGTGAGCCGTTGCCAGCCAGGCTTACCCGCGAGATTGAGGCTGGTTTCATTCACCATACCGGCCGGCTTTAACCCGACCCATTGTCCCCAATCCAACCGTAGCCGCGCGTGGAGGAGGACCACCGCGCCTGCGGCATCGGTCCCCCACTCACATTCATGCAGTGGGTTGCCTGCCGGATCGGTCGCAAGAAACCGGCGACCATCCGATCGATAGAAGACGAGATGCCCCGTAGTCTGGCAGACGACCCGCCCACCAGCCTGTTCGAGATCCTGTGCGAAGGGAAGATTGGGTGAAAAACTGAGATGACCGGGGGTTGCCAATGCGACACGACGTGGATCGAAGGGCATCTACTCGCGGACTTGCCCGCTCCCCATGACGATAAACTTAAAGCAGGTCAATTCTTCCAGCCCCATCGGGCCTCGGGCATGGATACGGGATGTGCTGATTCCGATTTCTGCTCCCAGTCCGAACTGGTAGCCATCGTTCAACCTGGTCGAGGCGTTCACCAGTACGGCGCTGGCGTCAACTTCGCGCAGAAACCTCATGGCCTTCGGGTAGTCGGATGTCACGATGGCTTCCGTGTGGCGCGAGCCATACTTGGCAATATGCTCCATCGCTTCATCGACATTCTTGACCACTTTCACCGCGACGGTGAGATCGAGGAATTCTTTTCCGAAATCATCGTCGCGTGCCGCTGTAGCCGCCGATGACAGCTGACAGGTTTTCTGGCAGCCGCGGACTTCAACATGAGCCGCCACCAACTTATCGATGAAGGGCGCGAGCCAATGACGCGCAATGCCCTGGTGGACTAAGAGGGTCTCCATCGCATTGCAGGTCGACGGACGCTGGACCTTTGCGTTGAAACAGACCCGCTCCGCCATGGCTGGATCGGCATCGGCATCGACATAAATGTGACAGACGCCGGCATCGTGCCTGACAACGGGGATCGTGGCATGCTCGGTGATGACGCGCATCAGCGATTCGCCGCCGCGCGGGATAATCAAATCGATGTAGCGATCTTGCTTCAGCAAAAGAGGAACCAGCTCACGGTCGGGCCGCGCGACAAAGGTGATCGCTCCGGCCGGAACCCCGGCTTTCTCCGCTGCCTCCGATAGAACCGTGGCAATCGCCGTATTCGAATGGATCGCCTCGCTCCCTCCCCGAAGCACACAGGCGTTCCCGGACTTCAAACAAAGGGCGGCGGAATCAGCCGTGACGTTCGGACGGGACTCATAAATAATTCCAATGACGCCGATCGGAACCCGCACACGCCCCACCTGCATCCCATTCGGCCTGGTCCACATCTTCGGCATGTCGCCGAGTGGATCAGGAAGCGCAGCCACCTCGCGTAGACCGGCCGCCATCTCGACAATCCTCTTGCTCGTGAGTCGAAGCCGATCCGCCATCGCCTTCTTCTCCGGTTCGGCCCCGAAGGCCTCCAGATCCAGTTCGTTCGCGGCCAACAGCGCATCCGTCTGCGCTTCCAGCGCCTCTGCCATCGCGAGAAGGGCCCGGTTCTTCACCGTGGTCGAAAGCGTCGCCAGCCGGCCAGCGGCCCCCTTGGCTCGGGTGACCAGTTCGTGGACATATTCCGGAATCGGGATGGGCGCAACCACTTCCACGCCGACCGATTCGATAGGTTCGACTGCCGCTTCCGCCTGGCTGCTCTGGGTACTTCGATCAGATAGCATAAAAAGACCCTTACCTCATGACGTTGGGACGGGGACAGGATACAGCGGGAGTTTCAACGCGGTCAAGGCAGCCGGTCTGGTCTATCTGGTCTATCTGGTTTCTCTGGTCTATCTGGTTTGTTGAGTCCACTGAGTAGACAAGACAGACGAGATAGACCGAACAGACCAGACAACGGCATTCTTATGCTGCTAGATCACTTTTTTGAAGTAGTCGATCGTGCGTATGAGGGCATCTTCTAGCTGTACTTGCGGCTCCCATTTCAGGAGAGTACTGGCTCGACTGATATCGGGCCGTCTGACCTTGGGATCATCGGCGGGCAACGGATGGTGGGTGATGGGGCTTGCTGAGTTGGTAAGTTTCAATACCAATTTTGCAATCTCTAGGACCGTCAGCTCTTGCGGGTTCCCGATATTCACAGGATCGTGCATGCTGGTATCGTTGGCGTCCTTATTTTGCGTCATGAGGAACTTACGATCTGTCCGTTGTTCGACTGTCCTATCTGAATCCAGGAACAGTAACCCGGTGATCCCGCGAACCAAGTCGTCCACGTAGCAGAAACTCCGGGTCTGAGATCCATCGCCGAAGACGCTCAACGGTTTCCCTTGCAGCGCCTGAACGATGAAGGTCGACACGACGCGTCCGTCATTCGGCCTCATGCGCGGCCCGAAGGTATTGAAGATGCGCACAATTCTGGTATCGACCGCATGATACCGGTGGTAGGCCATCGTGAGGGCTTCCGCAAAACGCTTGGCTTCGTCGTAGACGCCACGGGGGCTGAGGGGGTTAACGTTGCCCCAATAGGACTCAGGTTGAGGATTCACCAACGGATCCCCATAGACTTCCGACGTGCTAGCCAAGAGGAACCTCGCCCCCTTTGCCTTGGCAAGTCCAAGAACTTTGTGCGTGCCTAAGGCGCCGACCTTCAGCGTGGCAATGGGAAATTCAAGATAATCTTGCGGGCTCGCAGGCGAGGCGAAGTGCATGACCGCATCCAGTGGACCCTCCACATGGACATAGTCGCACACGTTATATTTGACGAAGGAAAAGCGCTCCTGCCCGATCAGGTGAGCGATATTCTCAACCCGTCCAGTCAAGAGGTTGTCCATGCAGATCACGGAATGTCCCGATTGCAGCAGCGCGTCGGCGAGATGACTCCCGAGAAACCCCGCTCCGCCTGTAATCAAGATACGCATATGACTCTTCTTTTACGCTTCTCCCGTTGCGAATGCCATGAAAATTCACGGAGTTGAGGTGCCGAATCAGATAGATAGGCTGAAGGTTTTTCGGGGTCGTAGAAGCGGGAAGGTCCTGAAGCGTGAGCGGTGAGGGGGTAAGAGGAGGTCAACGGTCGGGGATAAAGGGGTATAGGGGTAAGGTTCGAGGTCCGACGTTCGAGATTTTAGGAACTTCGAACTCAGAACTTCGAACCCAGAACTTCAGTCTTCAGCCTGAATCCCTTCAGCCTGAACCCCTGAGGAGGGGCTGCTACAACCGCCAGTATTTCAGCGTCTTTGGCAATTTCGCCGGATCGAGCAGACATTTCACATCGATCACTACGCCTTCCCGTTGACTGCGGAGAGGCTTGAGCAACTTCTGCATCCCCATATCGACATATTTACGATGCGCGACTGCCACAACCATTCCGTCGATATCTTTGAGATCGTCCCACTGGCTTAGATGTATCCCGTACTCTTCGAACGCCTCTTCTGTTTGCGCAATCGGGTCATGCACCAGGACTTGCACTCCGTACTCGCGCAATTCGCGAATAATGTCCGGCACCCTGCTGTTGCGCAAATCCGGCACGTTCTCTTTAAAGGTCAGCCCCAAGACGGCCACCTTGAGCTCCTTGACCGGCCGAGCCAGCTCACTCAAGCGCTTCATCGTCTGCTCCGCCACAAACTTTCCCATGCCATTGTTAATGCGCCGGCCTGCGAGAATCACCTGGGGGTGATAGCCCACCGATTCGGCTTTGCTCGTCAGGTAATAAGGGTCGACCCCGATACAATGTCCGCCGACCAATCCCGGTGAAAACTTGAGAAAGTTCCACTTGGTTCCCGCAGCCTCCAGGACCGACTTGGTATCGATCCCGAGACGATGAAAGATGAGCGCCAATTCGTTCATCAGCGCGATGTTTAGATCTCGCTGAGTATTTTCAATCACCTTCGCCGCCTCTGCCACCTTGATACTGGAAGCCCGATGGATCCCCGCCTTGACCACGAGTTCATAGGTCTTGGCGACGATCTCCAGAGATGCGTCGTCTTGGGCTGACACCACCTTGATGATGGTTTCCAGCCGATGTTCCTTATCGCCAGGATTAATACGCTCAGGAGAATAGCCGAGCTTGAAGTCCACTCCACACTTCATCCCGGAGGCCTGTTCGAGAATCGGCTGGCACACTTCTTCAGTGGCCCCAGGATAGACCGTCGATTCGAAGACCACGATCGACCCAGGGGACAGATTGGCGCCGATCAGTTCGGATGACTTGCGAAGCGCCGTCAAATCCGGCTGAAGGGCTTCATTGATTGGCGTCGGGACGGCCACGATGATAAAATCCGCCGCCTTGAGATCGCTGGGCTGATAGGTATAGTGAATGTCAGTCGCTTTCATATCTGCGGCAGACACTTCCCCCGTACGGTCAAGCCCCTTCTGTAGTTCCGCAATCTTGGCCTTGTTGATATCGAATCCGATCACATGCTGCTGCTTCCCGAATGCGACAGCAATAGGAAGGCCCACATAGCCAAGTCCAACAACTGCAATTTTTCGTGCCTGCTCTTTCTTCTGCGCCATGATGCCTCCCCAGCGGTTTGTGCCAGGATGGCAGAACCTCCTGTTTCCGTCAACGAAATCGAACGAATTCGGCGCTCCGGCGTCTAGGTAGATAGGCTGAAGGGGTTCAGGTGGAAGGCTGACGGAAGGTCTGTCTGGTCTATTTGGTTTGTTTGGTTTATTTGGTTGAACCAGATAGACCCGATGACCAGACAGACGAGATAGACCTGCTTTCGGCCTGAACCCCTTCAGCCTATCGTCTTCAACCTACTATCTGAGGTCTGCACTGACTTACGCAACGGCTTTAGACCGACGAACTTCCCGGATCACTCGACTGCCCACACGATCTTCCGCCACATCGAGATCGTAACGACTTTGCAGGTGAAGCCAATAGCGCGGACTCTGATCCAGATACCGGCCAAGCCGTAACGCCAACTCAGCGGTCATGGGACGTTGCCCACGCACCACATGGCTGATCCGCATGGCAGGGACACCAAGCTCCTGCGCCAAGCGATACTGGGACAACCCCCACTCATCGAGGATCTCTTTGAGGTAGATACCGGGATGTATTGGGGCGATGCGAGCCTTAGCCATAGAGCCTCCTCAATGATAATCTACGATCTCCACACCTTCTGCATGCCCATCGTGCCACAGGAAACAAATTCGCCACTGGTCATTGATACGAACACTATGTTCGCCTTTGCGATCTCGCTTGAGCGCCTCAAGCCTATTCGAGGATGGAAGCCGAAGATCCTCCAACCTCACGGCTGCGTCGATCGCATTGAGCTTCATAAATGCCCGCTGCTGTATTTCCTGCGGGAGCCCCCTCACGAACTGGCGGTTGAAAACCCGTTCGGTGTTGGAGTCGCGGAATGACTTAATCACATCAAAGAGTAACCATCTTGGTTATTAGCCGTCAAGCCTAATTCTCCGGCGCGGCAGATCCTGCCTGATTTGGCGTGCTGACGGGGTGCAGGTGGAAGGGGTTAAGGGTGAATGGACTCAGGCTACGGGCACAGGCTGGAGGGGTTCAGACTGAAGGCTGACGGAAGGTCTGTCTGGTCTATTTGGTTTGTTTGGTTTATTTGGTTGAACCAGATAGACCCGATGACCAGACAGAAGAGACAGACCTGCTTTCGGCCTGAACCCCTTCAGCCTATCGTCTTCAGCCTATTTCAAAGCTCTGCCAACGTCGCCTTCGCTTCAGCGGCGCCAGGATGGTTCACGTTGAGTTGCAGCGACTTCTCTAGGGCTTTGCGGGCTTCGGGCTTGTTCTCGTTTTTATAGAGCGCCATGCCGTAGTGGTACAGGATCACCGGATTCTCATGGAGCTGATCGGCTGCTTCCTTCAGGAGGGAGACCGCTTTGAGATAGACCTTCTTCTGGTAATAGATCCACCCAAGTGTGTCCGCAACGTTTGGGTCGGTCGGCGTCACCTCCCTCGCCGTCTGCGCATACCCCAAGGCGACATCGACGTTTCCGCCGCGCTCGACCATGAGCCAGGCCAGGTTGTTGGCTGCCGGGGCAAACCGTGGATTGATGCGAACCGCCTCCTGATAGCGTGACTGCGCCTGGTCATACTGCTGGCGCGACTCGTGAATCATGCCGATCATCATGTGGGCCGGGGCCAGCTTGGGATTTTTCGCCAGGGCGGTTTCATATTCCCTGATCGCCTCGTCCAATCGTTTCGTCTGCAAGTACAGACCTGCAAGGCCGGTATAGGACTCGAGGATCGCATCATTCAGCGCGATCGCCTGCTTGAACGAAACCTCTGCCTGGTCATATTCTTTGGTCGCGGTGAACAGTTGGCCTAATAGGTTGTAGACCAGCGGGTTCTTGGGGACCAATTCGCGATGCTGCTTGATGCGATCACGCGCCTCTGCCAATTTACCCTGGCTGGCCTTGATGGTAGCAATCTGCGCGAGCGGCTCAATGAAATCCGGCTTCGCCTTAAGCGCCTGTTCGAAATGCGCCAGGGCC
>CAMDRK010000149.1 GCA_945906715.1 Nitrospira lenta | reverse complement strand
GAGCGCCCTGCCGCCGTCGTCAAAGAGTTGCTGGAAAACAGTCTCGATGCGGGGGGCTTGCATATCACGGTCGATGTGAAGGACGGTGGGCTGGCCCTCATTCGAGTCACGGACGATGGCGAGGGAATCAGCCGAGCCGACCTTCCTCGTGCGTTTGAGCGGCATGCAACCAGTAAGCTCAGGTCCGACCGGGATCTGGCCTCGGTGACGACGATGGGTTTTCGCGGCGAGGCGTTACCCAGCATCGCGTCTGTCTCCCATGTGCTGGTGGCGACTGCGGCCAGGCAGGATGCGGTGGGATCACAGCTCACCTTAGTCGCAGGAGCGGGCGGCCCTATCGTGGATGCGCCACCCGTGCCTGGTACCAGGATCGAAGTCTCCAACCTCTTTTTCAATCAACCGGCCAGAAAGAAATTTCTCAAGTCGACCACGACCGAATTCTCCCATATCAGCCATGTCGTGCAACTCGCAGGTCTCGCCTGGCCGTCGGTGCACTTCCGCCTGACCCATAACGGACAGGAGATTCTCAACTATCCCGCCGTGACAGCGGATCGCGATCGAATCCTTCAGGTCTATCGTCAGACGTTCCTCGATCGGACCATTGAGATCCGAGGCAGGACGGGGGGCTTGTCGATCCGTGGCGTGATGGTCGATCCTATCCATGCGCGATCCTCGAAAATGCCGCAGGAATTGTTTGTGAACCGGCGCCCTATCCGCAATGCGACCGTGTTTCATGCGGTCATGGAAGGGTATGGATCGTTTCTTCCAAAAGGGTCTCACCCGACGTTCGTGCTCTTTCTTGACATCGAACCGGACCGGCTCGATGTCAACGTACATCCCACGAAAAAGGAAGTGCGGTTCGCGGAAACGGAATCGCTTCATCAGTTGGTGCGCCAGTCGGTCCGTCATGCACTCGGCGGTTCCGAGCGGAAGGTCGTGCTGGGTCTCTCGCAGGCGGCGCCGGAGTTTGTTCCTGCGGGCGAGCGGCAGACTTCATCACGCCCGGATTCTCACCCGGACGCCTTCCTCTCTTCTCGCGGGCAGGACTCTCTGACCAGTGGCAGCGACAGGGTGTCGTTGTCCGGCAGCGCTGAGGGAACTCAGTTGGTCTTTGCCCACGAGGCAGCTTCGGTATATCGACAGGCAGAGAAACCCGAGATCGTGCCGCTCGGCCAAATCCTCCGGACCTATCTTGTGGCGCAGGTGGGTGAAGAGCTGCAAGTGGTCGATCAACATACGGCGCACGAACGCGTCCTCTTCCAACGGCTTTGGCGAGGGTGGCAGGGCCAGGAGATCCCCACGCAGCCGCTGTTGATTCCTGAGCCGATCGAGCTGTCTGCGGCGCAATGCATGCTATTGCTTAAACGTTGTGATGATTTGGAGAAACTCGGCCTCCTGATTGAACCATTTGGCGCCACAGCCATCGCGATTCGCGGAGTGCCGGTCGGCCTTGGCAAGGTGGATGCAGCTGGCTTGGTACAGGATCTACTCGATGATTTAACAGAGTGGGACAGCGCATCCTCTCTGGACTTGCGGGTTCAACCTGTATTGGCTTCGCTTGCCTGCCATGGAGCAGTGCGGGCCGGACGTGCGTTGGCCCTTCCTGAAATTCAACAGCTGATTTATGACTGGGTTCAAGAAGGGTTGATTATGACCTGCCCGCATGGGCGCCGCACGGCGTTTCGTCTCTCAACAGATGAGCTTGCCAAACTGTTCGGTCGGGTTGGATGGACGTGATGGCCATTCCAGTGAGTGCGACGCGGCATCTTTCCGAGACGCAGGTCTTGGCCAAGCCTGTGGTCGTGATAGTGGGACCGACCGCGGTAGGGAAGAGCCGCATCGCGGTCGAGGTAGCCAAGGCTTTCGAGACCGAAGTCCTCACGGCGGATTCACGGCAAGTCTATCGTGGTATGGATGTTGGAACGGATAAGCCGGCCTCAGAGGAGCGCCAGGCGGTTCCCCATCGGCTGATTGATCTTGTCGATCCTGACGAATCGTTTAATGCAGGATTGTATCGCCGCCAGGCGATCGGTGAGATCGAGCGTCTCTATCGGGACTGCCGCCTTCCCCTGGTCGTGGGTGGTACAGGGCTTTACGTGCGGACCCTCCTCAAGGGCTTGTGCGATGCGCCACAGGCCGATCCGATTATGCGGAAGGCATTGCGGCAGGAGGCGGAGGACCAAGGGTATGATCGTCTCTATGCCAGGCTTGTGGATGTCGACCCTGTGATTGCGGCACGGTTGCACCCACGCGACGAATCAAAAGTGATCCGCGCGCTGGAGGTGTACCAGTTATCCGGTCGTCGGATGTCGGAGTTTCAACAGGAGCATGGGTTTGCTGAACGGCCCTTTGTAACCTTGATGATCGGATTGAACCGAGACCGCGATGTGCTGTACCGGCGTATCGAAGGACGGATTGATTGGCAGCTGGCTCATGGGTTGATAGAAGAGACGAAGCAACTCCTGGCTCAGGGATATCGGCGCGACAGCGCGGCGATGAAAGGGTTGGGTTATCGGCAGGTGGCTGAGCACTTGGCTGGCGAGTATGACGCGGCTGAAATGGTTCGGCGATTTAAACGGGACACGAGACATTTTTCCAAACGGCAAATGACCTGGTTTCGAAAGGAGCCGGGGATTCAGTGGCTGATGATAGAGGAGCCGGAACCTGTCCAGCATACGACTACACGGGTGATTGAACAGATAGATCGATTTCTCAACACACTTACTTGAGGATGAGGGATGACACGACAGGGGAAGGCAGTGCGCGCAGACATCGGGATTATCGGCGGCAGCGGGTTATACGACATCGAGGGCCTTCGGAAGGTCAAGGAACTTTCGGTCAAGACCCCCTTTGGATCTCCTTCCGACACAGTGGTACTGGGTGAGTTGGAAGGGGTTCGTATCGCTTTTCTCTCGCGGCATGGACGTGGACATCGGATCAATCCTTCCGAAATCAACTATCGCGCGAATATATACGCCCTCAAGTCGATCGGGGTGAGCCGGGTGATTTCTGTGAGTGCAGTCGGCAGTATGAAGGAGTCAATCAAGCCCGGTGACGTGGTGTTGCCGGATCAGTTTATCGATCTCACCAAACGGCGGGTGTCCACCTTCTTTGAGGGAGGGATTGTCGCCCATGTGGCGTTCGGCGACCCGGTCTGCCCCTCGCTCGGTGCGGTATTGTCGGGTGCGGCTCGCACGGTCGGCGCCACTGTCCATCAGGGCGGCGTCTATCTCTGCATCGAAGGCCCGCAGTTTTCGACCAAAGGGGAGTCTCGGTTATATCGCCAGTGGGGTGTGAGTGTGATCGGGATGACGAATCTTCCCGAGGCCAAGCTCGCGCGTGAGGCAGAACTCTGTTATGCCACGGTGGCCTTCGCAACCGACTACGACTGCTGGCATGAGACAGAACAGGCCGTCACCGTCGAGTCGATCTTGACCACGCTCCGCCAGAATGTCACGCTCGCCAAACAGCTGCTACGGATGGCGATTGGTGCGGTGGCCGACGCCAAGGCCTGCTCCTGTCAGCGTGCGTTGCAGGATGCCATTATTACGGCGCCGGATCGAATGCCTGCTTCGACCCGACGGAAGCTGGCCTTGTTGATGGACCGGGTTGTTCCGGCGAAGAAGAAAGGGGTTCGGTGAGCTATGGGGAAGTTGCTTGTCGTCGGATCGGTTGCGCTTGATACGGTGAAAACGCCTTTCGGAGAGGTCAGCGAGGTTCTTGGAGGTTCGGCCACATTTTTTTCAACTGCGGCCAGCTATTTTACCAGCGTGGATCTCATTGCAGTCGTGGGGGAAGATTTTCCTCCGCAACACCTGGATTTTCTCAAGAGCCGTGGCATCGATGTGACCGGGTTGGAGCGGAGGCCCGGGGCGACATTTCGCTGGAAAGGGGAATACACTCATCAGTTGAACGAAGCGCACACCCTCGATACGAAACTCAACGTATTCGAAACGTTTCGGCCACAGATTCCCGATGCCTATCGATCCCCGGACCTCTTGTTCTTGGGTAATATTGATCCGGAGCTTCAGTTGGATGTGCTGCAGAAGCTTTCGCGTCCGCCGCTGGTCGCGTGCGATACGATGAACTTTTGGATCAATGGCAAACGGGATGCGTTGTGGCGGGTCTTGGAGCAGGTCGATATTCTGATCATTAACGATGGGGAAGCCCGGGCGCTCGGTGAAGATTCGAATCTGGTGAAGGTTGCGAAAAAAGTGCTCGCGCGTGGACCCAAGCACCTCATCATCAAACGTGGGGAGTATGGGGTCTTGATGTTCAACGAGAAGCAGGTGTTCGGGGCTCCGGCCTTCCCGCTTGAAGATGTGCGCGATCCAACCGGTGCGGGGGATACCTTCGCCGGCGGCTTCCTGGGCCATCTGACGGCTACCGGCGATCGTTCGCTGGAGGCGTTCAAGCAAGCGATTATCTTTGGGAGCGTGATGGCGTCATTTACCGTAGAAGCCTTTAGTCTTGACCGTTTGCGAATCCTGGATTACAAAGAAGTTCAGGAACGGTTTCGAGCCTTTAAGCGGTTGACCCATTTTGAGGACATTTCGTGATGCAGACTCGCTGTATCGGTTCAATTATTCGACCATTGGCCTGTCCGTTGCTGGTGTCGGCCCTGTTGATCGGATGGTTGTCCGGCTGTGCCACATCGGAAGGTTCGGCTCAAAAATCCAAAGGCTATTATCAGGAAGGCATCGCGAGCCTGGAGTATGATCAGCAGAAGGCCTTTGTGTCGTTCCAGAAGGCCGTGAAGCTCGATCCGAACAATAAAGAAGCACGATACGGGCTCGGCCACATTCTGGCGCTGCAGGGTAAATTAGTTCATGCTGAGGAGGAATTCACGGCAGCGACTAAATTGGATGACAGTTACTCGGAAGCCTACACCTATCTGGGCCAGGTTTTAGAGAAACAGGAGCGGTGGCCCGAAGCGATCGCTGCATTCCGTCAGGCGCTGACCAATCCCTTATACGCAACGCCGGACCTGGCTCGATTCCATCTCGGTCGGATACTGGCTCACGAGGGTAATTTTCAGGGCGCCATGGAAGCGTTTGAGGATGCCTTAGTGGTCAATCCGCCCAATGTTCCTCCGGCTCTATTACACTTAGAGTTGGGGCGGGCGTATTACAAGCTGGGGTTCGAGCGGCGCTCAAAGGAAACGCTGACGAAGGTGACGACGCTCGATAAGGGCGGTGAGTATGCCGCAGCTGCGAAGGAATTGCTGACACGGCTCAAGCCGTAGAGAGACACCCATGGAATCAATCGGCGAGTTTTTCAAGCAGGTGCGCGAGACCAAGGGGCTCACCATCGACGAAGTCGCCTCGAAGACGCGGATTCGAACCGATTTTGTGAAGGCACTGGAAGATGGGAACTTCGCCAAGCTGCCAGATCAGGTGTTTGCACGAGGCTTTGTCCGGTCCTATGCCCGGTCGCTTGGGCTCGATGAAGAGGATGCGATCCACCGATTCGCTCAGTCAGCCGGCTCCTATTACGACAAGCAAGTTGAGCGGGAGCGTTTGAAAATCAAGCAGGCGGAAGAAGACCGGAAGCGTCAAGCAAATCGAAAGGCCGTCGCGATTGCGATCGGCATTGCGATTCTTGCACTCATCTTCCTTCTAAGCCGGGAACAGTCGTCGCTCTTGGTCCATCGTTCGAGCTCGGACCTTCCATCTTCAGGCTCGAAACGGACCACTGCACCGGCTCCAGAATCTCAGGACGCGCCGCTGAGCCATCAAACCGAAACGGTCCCGCAGGACCAACCTGCACCCAGTACCAAACCGAGCGAGGCCCCTGTCGTATCAGCCAAGGCGAGCGTGGGAGATCACGTTGAGCCGGTGACTAGCCCAGTAGCCACAGCTTCGGCTGTGCCGAAGCCGGTGGCTCCGGCTCCTTCGTCGCTGGCGACCGACGGACCGCTGGGAGGGATTTCACTCGAAGGATCTGGAACAACAGAGGGACAGTTGGCACTGGACCTTGAGGCAACAGAGCTGAGTTGGGTCGTCATTCAGATCGATGGGGGCAGTCCCCAAGAAGCCTTGTTGCGACCAGGAGAAAAGGCTACATGGAAAGGTCAGGACCAGTTTATCCTGACGCTCGGTAATGCAGGGGGGGTCAAGGCCGAACTCAATGGCAAACCTCAAAAGCCATTCGGCCCGAGTGGCAAAGTCGCACGCGACATCGTCATCAAACGTTAACAGGCTGCGGAACAACCATTTCACACGGCAGAACTTCGATGGCCTCGCATCTGGGATCACCCATGTCTGTCTGGTCTATTCGGTCTGTCTCGTCTATTTGGTCGAACGAAACTAACCAGATGAACCAGACAGACTAGATAGACCAGACAGACCTGGGTGATATTGAGGAATGGGGCGCTGCGGCAGGAGTTGAGGCACAATGGCGCCACCCTTTTGAGACTTCCGAGATTTCCGTTGATCATACATACCCTAAACTAGCGGAAATATCGTATCTCACCGTGAGGGGATTCTGGCATGAGCTTTGATATGTATTTGGTTAGGGCTGAACGAAATCAGTCGGAGCGGAAGT
>CAMDRK010000148.1 GCA_945906715.1 Nitrospira lenta | reverse complement strand
AGTGCCGCCGTAGGATGGATGTTGAAAGCCAAATGCGGAAAAAAGAAGGTAGTGTTGGAACTCGGTGGAAACGCGGGCGTCATTGTCGAACCCGACGCCGATATCGAGTTTGCCGCACAGCGTTGTGCCATCGGCGGGTTCGGATACGCCGGTCAAACCTGTATCTCCGTTCAACGAATCTTTGTCCATCATTCCATCGCAGACCTGTTCACCACGAAACTCCTGTTACAAGTTGCGCGGCTGAAGGCCGGCGACCCGAGCGACGATTCAACAGTGGTCGGACCGCTGATCGATCCGGCTGCGACCGCTCGTATCGAGTCGTGGATTGGGGAAGCTGTATCGCAAGGGGCGCGGGTACTTCTTGGAGGCAAACGCATGGGCTCGGTGATGGAGGCGACCGTGCTCTCGCACGTCACTCCAACGATGAAGGTCTCGTGCCAGGAGGTGTTTGGACCGGTGGTGACCGTCACCCCGTACCGACACTTCGGTGAAGCGATCACGGCGCTCAACCAGTCCGACTATGGGCTCCACGCCGGGGTATTCACCCAGGATGTGAATAAAATTTTCCATGCCTTTCGGCACCTCGAAGTTGGGGCCGTGCTGGCAAACGAAATTCCGACATTTCGCGCTGATCACATGCCATATGGTGGCGTGAAGGACTCGGGAGTTGGGCGTGAAGGGGTTCGGGCCGCAATCGAAGATATGACTGAGCCCCGCATGCTGGTGCTAAACCTCAAACCGCCTGCCGGGACCTAGCCGAAATTTTTGAAATGCTCGGCAGTATCCTCATACTGCTCGACAACAAGCAACAGCGTGCGATGTAGGCTGATATTGAGGTTACGGTTAAGCAAAGAACTGACTCTTTCGATCTCCGCCTTAATCTGAGCGTAACCTTCCGAAAATCTGGCCAACTTTTTCCGCCTCAGTCTGGAGAAAAACGTCGCGGGATATTGCGAAGCGGCGCCAATCTTGGTACAACAGCGACCCTGTGCCTGTAGGAAGTTTATCGTGGGCGCGCATTTCAGCTAACAAAGCGCCTGTCACCCGATTGGTTGGACGAACTAAGGAGAAGAAACGATGGTACCTACGCAAATGTTTTTAACGCGAGGCGTTGGAGTCCACAAAGAAAAGCTGGCCTCCTTCGAGCAAGCCTTGCGTAGCGCCGGCGTCGCCTATTGCAACCTCGTCACGGTGTCGTCGATTCTTCCACCGAATTGCAAAATTATTCCGCGGGCACGTGGCGAGAAGTTATTGAACCCCGGTGAAATTACGTTCTGTGTCATGGCGCGATCGGAAACGAATGAACGAAATCGCCTGGCCTCCGCATCGATTGGATTGGCGGTACCCACCGATCGTCGAACCTACGGCTATCTGTCCGAGCACCATGCGCATGGCGAAACCGATGAAGAGACTGGCGAGTATACGGAAGACTTGGCGGCGCAGATGTTGGCCACGACGCTCGGGGTCGAGTTCGATCCGAACATCGCGTGGAAAGAACGGGAGCAAGTATTCAAAATGGCCGGCAAGATCGTTCGGACCCAAAACATCACCCAGTCCGCCATTGGTAAACCCAACCGCTGGACAACGGTGATCGCATTGGCCGTGTTCATCCCGGAAGAAAATATATCAAAGCGGCGTCGGTAGCCCTGCCGCGTGAGCATACGCCCATGACACTTCCCGCCGGTTGGGAGGGCATCGACCAGAACTTCCTCGGTCTCGATGAGCCCTGGTGCCATCCCGATCAGGCGGGTGTCTATGTCCTGCCAGCACCCTACGAACATACCTCCAGTTATGTGCTGGGCTCCGATCGAGGTCCGTCAGCCATCATCGAGGCATCGCAACAAGTCGAGTTATACGATGAAACGCTCCGGTGTGAGCCCTACCGGGAATGGGGCGGAGTTGCCACCATCCGCTCACTCGATCTTGACGGCAAAGTCGATCGGCAGGCGGTGGATGCAATCGACGCGTTTGTCACTCCTCACGTTGGCGCTGGGCGCTTCATCGTTACTTTGACAGGGGAACATACCGGAGCGCTTGGGGCCATCCGGGCCCATGCTCGTCGCTATCCTGACCTGTGCGTGGTGCAAATCGATGCACATGGCGACCTGCGGAAGGCCTATCAAGGGAACCCCTATAGCCACGCCAGCGTGATGGCCCGAGTGGTCGACGACGGATTGCCATTGGTTCAAGTCGGCATTCGATCCATTTCTCCAGAGGAAATCGACCGCATTGAGAGTACCGATCGAATAGCCACGTTCTTTGCCGCCGAGATCCTTGATCCGTCAGGCCTCTACGAGGGCAAGGCCTCTCGCTGGGTTCCCGATGTCGTGAAGGCCTGTCGTGGGCCTGTCTACCTGACATTCGACTGTGACGGACTTGACGCCTCCTTGATCCCCGCGCTCGGCACTCCCGAGCCCGGTGGGTTGGGGTGGTACGATACGCTGAATCTCATCACTGCCTTGGCCAATGGACCTGGTATTCTCGGGATGGACATCAGCGAGATTGCCCCGATTGAAGGGTTTGTCGCCCCCCAGTTTTGTATTGCCCGATTGATCTACCGTATGCTGGGCCGGATCAAAGCGGGCCGACGCGTCCACTAAGTAGGATGCTGAAAAAGCCTGCCAACGGCGTGCCGCCCCGTGACCGACATGCTTCGTATCAATAAATTTTTCACGCACCACGGCATCTGTTCTCGCCGGGAGGCCGATCGCCTGATTGAGGCCGGTCGCGTAACCATCAATCAGCGGGTGGCCTGCTTAGGGGATCAAGTCGGTCCTGACGACGTCATTGCGCGAGACGGACAGGTAATTCCCTGGGGGACGGCCTCGCTCTATATCAAGTATTACAAGCCAGTGGGTGTGACAACGACCAGCGAGTCGCATGTGCCCCGTAACATCATCGCGGAGGTCGGCCATCCAGAGCGAATCTTTCCAATCGGCCGACTCGACAAGGACTCATCCGGCCTCATTCTTCTCACGAACGACGGGGACATCGTGAATGAGATTCTACGAACCGAGCATGGGCATGAACGGGAATACGAGGTCTCTGTAGATCATCCCTTCGATCAGTCATTCATCGATCGCATGGCTCAAGGGGTTGACATTCTCGACCGTCCGACTAGGCCCTGCCGGATTGAGCGCCTCAGTCCCGCACGATTCCGCATCATCCTCACCGAAGGTCGCAATCGACAGATTCGACGCATGTGCCAAGTGTTGGGCTATCGGGTGCTCGACCTGCATCGTGTCAGGATCATGCATGTGACGCTTGACGGATTGGTATCTGGAGCGTGGAAACCGCTCACCGGTGAGGAACGCGCGCAACTCTTTCGAGCTGTCGGACGCGGCGGCAGTCCTGGCTCGCATGATTCATGAGGCTTCTGCTGTAATCGTGGATTCGTTGCTGCGGTGAGCTTTCAGCCGGCAGGCTAGCCGACGGATACCTCGATTGACAAACCCACATTTGGAACTCACACTAGCCCGCGCATCACCCTCGTATCGCCCACGGAGAACAACACCCTGTATGGTCACTGCCTGGTGGAGCCCCCAACTCAATGCCCTGCTTGGCAGCCTCGTCGTGGCGGCAGGTGCTTGGCTGGCGTGGGACTCGCTTCCAGTCTGGGGAGTCTTTCTCATTGGTGGCGTTGTCGCAGGATTTCTGATCTGGCAGGGGCGCACGATTGGATTGGTCTGGGCTTGGGCTACCCTATTGCTCGGCCTGGAGAGTCTTGCCTGGCCCATTGTCACGATGGTTCAATTCCGCTCGATTACGACAGAGCCAACCGATGAACAATTGGGAACCATGCTCTCAGCCGTTCTGATGGGGCTCGTCTCAGCTGTCTTTTGGATCACGTTTTCCTATGGGTTCTTCAAGCGAGCCCGTCAGCCCAGCACCGTCTCGTCAGTCGATGCAACCGACAACCATCCGCCAACAGCATAATCAGGCCCCATAAAAAAGAAGGAACACCTACCACATCTCGATCGGATCGACATCGACGTCGAACTTGATGGCTCGGCGCAGGTAAGTCCGTTCCATCTCCTTGACCGTCATACGTACCGCTTCGAGGCCTACTTCCCGTTCGGGCGACTTCACGAGGATTTGCCACCGATACCGTCCCCTGAGCCTCGGCACCGGAGAAGGGACCGGTCCCAGGACGATAAGACGGTCGGATCGACCGATTGATTGAGCTGTTGCAGAAACCTTTGGCGAAACCATCTGTCCAACCACGGACGATGAAGAGCAGGCGGTAAGTCGAGCGACCCAGGCCATGGCAGCATCACGAACCATTTTCTCATTGGTTCCCGATGCGAGGAGCGCAATCAGATTCACCGAGGGCGGATACCCCAATGCAGCCCGCTGAGACAGTTCTTCCAAGGAAAAGACAGATTCGTCATTCTTCGCCACAGCCTGAATCGCATGATGGGATGACAGACAGGTCTGCATGATAACCTGACCGCCGACTCCTGCCGGGTGGGCGAGACTGACCGCGTCGAGGAGCATATGATAGGTACGCTCTGCGGATCGGAAATCCGGCACGCTGAGACCTGCATCCGCCTGCACAATCCCAACAAGGCCCATCGTCGGAAGAGGCCCGTGCCGCAGTAGCAATTGTGTTCCGACGATGATATCCCACCTCCCCTGCTCGACCCTCCCCCAGAGAGCTTCCGCCTGGGCTGGCCGCCGCATGGTATCTCCATCAAGCCGAATCACCGAGGCATGAGGAAACAATCGCTTTGCATCTTCTTCTACACGCTCTGTGCCTTCCCCAATCAACCGCATGCGAGGTCCGGAACAGGAGCCGCAGGTCTCAGGGATCGGGGCAATGTCCCCGCAGTAGGAACAGGACAGACGAGTTGCCTGCCGAGAGTACATCAACGCGACGTGGCAGGCGGGACAGCGGGGAACCTGGCCGCAGTCCAGGCAGACGAGGGCGCCGGCATAGCCCTTCCGGTTGAGAAACAACAGGACGCCGGCCCGACGACCGATCGTCTCCTCGATAGCCCGAACAAGCGGCTGGCTTAACACTGTCCCGCGACCATAATCACGTAATTCAACAACCTGTATGTTCGGCCGGGCATCGGACGGCATGATGTTACGTAAAAAGACTCCGCGTTGTTCCACCACTGCTTTGGTTTCAAGGGAGGGATGGGACGAACTCAACACCAGCACCGCCTGTTCACCCTGCGCCCTCAACCAAGCCACTTCCCTTGCATGGTAGCGTGGTTCTTGCGGTTCTTTGAGCGCTGCATCGTCCTCTCCTTCGACCCAAATCACCCCAATTGTTGTCAATGGAAGGAAAACGGCCGATCGGGTTCCCACGATCACGCGAACCGTCTGCCGATGAATCTGATCCCACATCTCGGCTTTCAGCTGGTCTGAAAGACCGCTATGGAAACAGATCGGAGAGATACCCCTCTCATCATTACGGATCAAGCCGGTAATCCATTGGGCTCGTTCTGCTTCCCCAACGATGATGAGGACCGTTTGTCCACGATCGAGCACTAGCCGAATCGCCAGTTGCAACAGCTTCAATCGATCGGGCCAGGGAGCCTGTATTAGAACCTGCTTGGATCCTGGGCCTCTCAGCGCCTTGAACAGCGGCTCCGCCCAAGACACTGCTGGGTCAGGAATCAGCGATGCAGTGATGTCTGAATCGTCCTGGTTTGTCAGTCTGTTTGGTTGGATGAGAGGCGCCATCGTGACCAATGGCACGGCCTGGATCTCTACCACCCATCCACGGGCCTTGAGATCGTGCAACAAATCGGCAGGGCCAGGACTGCGGGATGACCGGCGAAGTCCTGACGGTTTTTTCCCAAGACGCGTGAGAAGTGCCCGCGCCTTCACCGAGCAGGGCTCTCGAGACGAAAGTGCGGCTCGCCCCTGTTCCGTCAGTTCGTAGTGGCTAACCTGCGCCCGTGGTTTGGATGCCGGAGGCAACACCAGCCGAAGACATTGCCCCCATGGCGCGACATACTGTTCGGCCACCTGCCCTGAGAGCTGGAACAGGTTCGAGGACACATCTGTTGCAGCCCCCTCCGAGAGCAACGAGTAAATCTCCCTGAGGCGTGCCCGATCAAGACCCTGAGGAAGAACCTGGGAGAGGGAGATGACAGCTCCTTGGAGAATCGACCGACCGAAGGGCACGAGCACTCGATGTCCAATCCGTAGCGTGGGTCGGAGCGACAAGGGCACGATGTAGGTGAACGGGCCTGCCAGGTGCCGTGGGACAATGACATCTGCAAACAGAACCTCTGGCTCTGTGCCTGGAGGGCCGACCAGTGACGAAATCATGCGGCATTGTAGCAGCATGGGAAAAGGGGGAACAACGATGGAGAAAGAACGTGTAGATAGCACATCATCTGTCCGGTTTTTGTAGCACGTGATCTGTCCGGTTTAGGGTGGTCCCTCTAGTGTACTGATGCATATATAGCTTTACTTATTATAACGTAAGTGTATACTCCTCACTCAGAGGAGGACCGGACCATGCGCATCGCCCCTTCCCTTCAGGTCACAGAGCCCGAACGCCAACAACTGGAGCAGTGGGCGCGTGGCCGG
>CAMDRK010000147.1 GCA_945906715.1 Nitrospira lenta | reverse complement strand
GCGCAGTTTGGCTATCACGGTCGCATCGTATGGCGGAACGAAGTTCCCGAGCATACGGGACGCGCAGGTGGTGAGCACCCCCTCGGTACAAATATTGTCTTTGATCGCCAACGGCATACCCATCATCGGCAAAGTCTTCCGCCACCCTTTCAAGGAATTATCGAGCGCGGTTGCTTGTGCAACCGCCGCATCTTTAACTTGCGTGACGTAGGCCTTTACTTTGGGCTCCACCTGGCCGATCCGCAAGCCATAGGCACGCACGATCTCCACGGCCGTGACTTCGCCGGCAGTGAATTTCTCATGGAGCTCGTAGAGTGAAAGCTTGTGAATCGACATTAGCGCTTCGTCTTTCCGGCAACAATCCTGTTCTTCTCGTTCACTTGAACGATCTTGGGAACATGCCGCTTAATTTCCTCGTCTGAGTAATACTCATAACAGAAGATAATAATCTGATCGCGGACTGCGCCTTTCCTTGCCGTCGGCCCATTGAGGATGATCTCACCCGCACCGCGTTTGCCCGCCATGGCATAGGTCATAAACCGTTCGCCATTATTCAGATTGGAGCAGACGATCGCCTCATAGGGCAAAATTCCTGCTGCATCCATCAGATCCTCGTCGATCGTCAGACTGCCTTCGTAATCGAGGCAGGACTCCGTCACCGTGGCTCGATGGATTTTCGACCGCAACATTTGCCTGAACATATTTGATCCTCGTAATGGGTAATGGGTGATCAGTGACGGGTGATCGGGGACAGGCACCTTTCTTCTTGGTGCCTGTCCCCGTCTGAGAAACGGGACAGGCACTGCGCAGACGGCAGAGCCAGTCCCTCATTGCTCATCACCGTTCACGGTCTTCAATAATTTTGGGAACCACAAAAAACCCGTCGATGGACTCCGGCGCATTCGCCACCGCGCGTTCGACGGACAGGGACGGTCGCGCAATGTCGGGACGAAACACATTGACCTGTCCAAGCACCGTCGCCGTCGGTTCGACGCCTGTGGTGTCATACTGCTTCAGCGTCTCTACGTGCGTGAGAATCTGGCCCAATTGTTTCGCGAATGCCGCCTGCTCACTATCCGTCAACTCCAACCGCGCCAGCTTCGCAACTTTTTCAACTTCTTGTTTTGTAATTTCCACTCTTCTCTTTCCTTCCCTCTCTTCGAGGATGTTCAAAATGGTCTTCCAGCAAGGCCGCAGGCAAGTTGAAACCGGAGGCGTAGCCTTCTCACCCGCCCAACCCCGAGCTGCCAAGACAGCTCGTTTCCCATGTGGGGTACGTTGAGGATTTCGACGAGCCGAGAACGATGCTGGAAGCCATTTTCAACATCCTACTTATTCTACTGTGACACTTTTTGCCAAGTTCCGTGGCTGATCCACATCCGCGCCGCGCAGCACGGCGGTATGATACGCCAAGAGCTGCAGTGGAATCGTAAACAAAATCGGCGAGAGCAACGGATGGGTATCGGGAACCGTGAACACCGCATCGGCAATCTTCCCCAACTCCCGCTCCCCTTCTGCCACCAACGCAATGACCGGCGCGTGCCTGGCTTTCACTTCCATCAGGTTGCTGACAGTCTTTTCATACAACCGATCCTTCGGCGCCAACACGACCACCGGCATATCTTTATCGATGAGCGCGATCGGGCCGTGCTTCATCTCTCCCGCGGCATAGCCTTCGGCATGGATATAGGACACTTCTTTCAGCTTCAATGCTCCTTCGAGCGCGATCGGATAGTTGATGCCGCGGCCGAGGAACAAGAAGTTCCGCTTCTTGTAATACCGCTTGGCAATCGCGACAATCTCCGCCTCACGGCTGAGAACCCGCTCGACCAATACCGGAAGCCGGACAAGGCGATCGAGCCAGGCCTTGCCGTCGGCGACAGACAGGGTTCCTCGCACGCGGCCCATATGTAACGCCAGCATGTAGAGCGCCGTAAGCTGGGCGGTGAACGCTTTGGTCGACGCGACGCCGATCTCAGGCCCGCAATGCGTATAGAGCACGCCGTCCGATTCGCGAGCCAGGGTGCTGCCTACCACATTCACGATCGAGACGACACGCGCGCCTTTCTCCTTCGCTTCACGCGCGGCAGCCAACGTGTCCGCCGTCTCGCCGGACTGCGAGATGGTGATAAAGAGATCGTTCTTACCGACCAGTGGATCGCGGTAGCGGAATTCGCTCCCGATATCGACCTGCACCGGCCTGCGGACCATCTCCTCCAACAGATACTTCCCCACCAGCCCCGCGTGCCACGAGGTACCGCAGGCCACGATCCAGGTTCGTCCAGCTTCGGCAAACTCTTTCGGCGTCAGTCCGATGTCCGGCAGATCCGCCTCGCCGGTATCGTAAGAATAGCGCCCGCGCATTGTGTCGAGAATCGTTTGTGGCTGTTCGTGAATCTCCTTCAACATGAAGTGCGGGAATCCGCCCTTCTCTGCCGCAGCGGTATCCCATGTAATTTTCGTGAGTTTCCGTTTAGCCGGATGGCCATCGACGTCGGTGAAATGAATATCCGTTGCGGTCACCACCGCCACGTCGCCCTCTTCGAGGTAGGTCACGTCGCGGGTATGGGCGAGCATGGCCATGACGTCCGAAGCGACGAAGCAGGCCTTGGCGGTTTTCCCCACAACCAGCGGACATCCGGAGCGAGCCGCAACCATCGTCCCCGGTTCCCGCTCCGAAATGACAGCAAGCGCATAACTCCCTCTCACATCCTTCGTGGCGGCTCGCACCGCTTCGGCCAACTTCATGCCCTGCTGAAGATACTTATCGATCAGATGCGCCACGACTTCCGTGTCCGTTTCCGAATGAAACTTGTACCCCTCTGCCTCCAATTGCTGTTTCAGCGGCTGATAGTTTTCAATGATGCCGTTGTGCACCAGCACACAGCCTTTCGAGCGGTGCGGGTGGGCGTTTTGCTCCGAAGGCTTCCCGTGCGTCGCCCATCGCGTGTGGCCGATCCCCACGGTGCCCTTGAGGTCTTTCTCCTTGAGCGATTTCTGAAGATTGGCCAGTTTGCCGACCGTCCGCCGAATTTCGATCTTTTCTCCTTGCAACACCGCGACGCCGGCCGAGTCGTAGCCTCGATACTCGAGCTTGGCAAGACCGCTAATCAGAATCGGCACCGTCTCCTGATCGCCTACGTAACCGACAATTCCACACATAGTTTTAGCTCCAGGTTGACAAGCTGACACGCTGACAAAAAGAGCATCTCATCGCGTTCGTCCTTTAGTCGACTTGGAATTTTTCTGACTCGATTTGCTCGAAACCTTGTCAGCTTTCAGGCTTGTCAGCTTGCTACCGGGCGGCAAGGCACCGCCGTCTGCAAGGAGCGCTCGCCGCCGCGCCGCCCACCCTGCACGATTCACTTGAGGCACCCGCCCAATCACCAAGGCATCCGCCGGCACATCCTCCGTGACCGTGGTACCGGCTGCGATGATGGCTCTCGCCCCCACTGTCACCGGCGCAATCAACTGCGTATCGCTGCCGAGAAAGACCCCATCTCCGATCACCGTCTGAAACTTATGCAGACCATCGTAGTTACATGTGATGGTACCGGCGCCGATGTTGACTCCCTTTCCGATCTTTGCGTCTCCCAGGTAGCTCAGATGATTCGCCTTCGATCCTTCGCCCAGGTCGGTTTTTTTCATCTCGACGAAATTTCCGACCTTGGCCTTCTTCCGCACCACCACACCGGGGCGCAGATGGACGAACGGGCCCAGGTGCGCATCGTCCTCAATGTGAGAATCGGTAAAAACACAGTGATCGAGAATCTCAACGCCGTTGCCGACAATGCAATCCGTCAGCCGTATAAAGGAACGCAGCACACAATCTTCGCCGATGACCGTCGACCCTTCGAGCATGACATTAGGATGCACGATCGTGTCTTTCCCGATTGTGACCGCCGCATCAATCCAGGTTGAGGCCGGATCGATCATCGTCACCCCGGCATCCAGCCATCGGTCGCGAATCTGTTTCCGCACCACCTGTTCAGCTTCAGCTAGCTGTCGGCGCGTATTCACACCAAGTCCTTCGTCGGGATTGTCGAGCACCACTGCAGCCACACGATGCCCGGCACGTTCCGCGAGACGGATAATATCCGTCAAGTAATATTCCCCTTGGGCGTTGCTGGGATCGAGCTTTTCCAAGGCCCTGAAGAGAAACTCTCCGTCGACCACATAGGTGCCCACGTTGATTTCACGGATCACTCGCTCCTCTGCATTGGCGTCACGATCTTCGACGATGCGGGAGACCCCCCCCTCGGCTGAATTCGTTCGCACGACCCGTCCGTATCCGCTTGCGTCTGCGAGCACCGCGGTCAGAACGGTCACGGTTGCACGTTCTGCCTCGTGGACACGAAGGAGTTCGCGCACGGTTGTTTCCTGAAGCAGCGGCGTATCGCCATTCAGAATCAGATAATTAGACGGGGCACCCCGCTTGCCCACCGCAAACACCGGGCGGCTCTGCAAGACCGCGTGGCCTGTGCCCAATTGTTCCCGTTGTTCAACAATGGCAACGGGAGCGCTGCCGCTCTTCCCCGACGTCGCGCGGGCGATCACCTGGCGAACCAGATCGGCCTGATGTCCCACCACGACAGCCACGCGCTCCCCTGCGACGTGTAACCCAAGTCCGACCGAATAGAGCACCATCGCCTGGCCGGCCACTGGATGCAGCACCTTCGCCTGTTTTGAGCGCATGCGCTTTCCAAGCCCGGCAGCCATCACGACCACCGCAAGGCCGGCCATTTTCCCCTGCTGATCGGAGCTGACCGGCTTCTTCACCGTTGAACCTGCAATGGATCGTGAATGCTTCATCCGATCGGCACCCCTGTTTCAGGCTGTTTGGCCGAACCCCATTTTGTCGCGGTAGTTACAGCCGCTGCCAGCGATGTGGACGGCGAGCAGAGTCCACCTGAGACAATGAGCTTCATCGCCTCTTCTACGCTCATGTCGACGGACGTGACTTCATGTTCCGGCACCAACAGAAAATAGCCGGACGTCGGATTCGGCGACGTCGGCACATACACATGAATCAGTGGCTCCTGCGCGAGATCTTGCATCTCTCCTTTAGTCACCCCCGTCACAAACGCGATACAATAGTGGCCATTTTTGGGAAATTGAATCAACACGACGCGGTTGTATGACGCGTGCTCGGAGAGCGACAAAATATCCATCATGGATTTCAACGTCGAGTAGATCCCCCGGACAAGCGGCACACGATTCAATAATTCTTCCCACCACTTTACGATTTGCCGGCCTATGAAATTGGTGGCAAGCAGCCCGACTGTAAAAACCAGGATGATCAACGCCAGAATTCCCAGGCCCGGCACATAATGACTCGGCACTAACCGGATCAAAAGATCACCGAGAATCCCATCGACCGCCACGAAAAGGGCCTTCAAAATGAGGATGGTTCCCCAGATGGGAATAATGACGAGCAAGCCCGTCAGAAAGTAGCGTTTTAGCAAGGTTTTCAGCATAACCATGGGCCGACAGACGTAGATGGCCATCATACAGAGAGTGACGAGGGCCTCGCAAGCCTTTTCTTGCTATTTTCAACAACTTGGAATACCATCCCGCCCGTTTTCTTTACCGACGAGAGTGCCACGCAATGGGGACAAAGAAGCAGCAGACCCACGGCCTGTTTATTACCCTGGAGGGAATCGAAGGCAGCGGGAAAAGTACCCAGATTCGCCACCTCGCAGAGATACTGACTCAGTCAGGATACCGCGTGTTCCAAACCAGAGAGCCAGGCGGTACGGTTACTGCTGAAACGATCCGCAATATCCTTCTCACGGCATCGCCCCACGAACCAGTCACCCCTCAGACCGAAGCCCTGCTGATCCTCGCTGCCAGATGTCAGCACGTCACACATCTCATCAGACCGGCATTGCGGCACGGTACCCTAGTGCTCTGTGATCGGTTTTCCGACTCTACCTTTGCCTATCAAGGATTCGCGCGCGGTCTCGATCTGGAATGGCTGCGAGCGGCCAATGAGGTCGCAACCGGCGGACTCACGCCGGATCTCACCCTCGTACTCGACCTCCCGGTATCAGTGGGCCTAGCCAGACGGCGAGCCGATCGCGGGGAACAGAATCGGCTGGACCGTGAGACAGAACGTTTTCATCGAAAGGTACGCAGGGGATTTCTGACGCTCGCAGCGGAAGAGCCTGGACGCATAACTATCGTGAATGCGAATCGGCCTGCGCAAGAAGTGCAGGACGAGCTCAGTAAGATCGTGGTAGGCTGGGCAGCTCGACCGCGCAGCCCTTCACGCCGCCGGAGCTAACATGCCATTTCACGACTGTATCGGCCATCAGCAATCCATCGCGTTCTTACAATCCGCCGTCACCCATGAGCGATTGGCTCACGCCTATCTGTTTCACGGCGAGGAGGCGATCGGGAAACGATTGACGGCCATTCGCCTTGCCCAAGCGCTTAACTGCGAACGGCCCCCGGAAACGAATGGTCTCGACAGTTGCGGCGCCTGCCGGTCCTGCCAACAGATCGAGGCCCGCACACACCCGGACTTTTTCGTTATCGAGCCGGACCAGGAACAGGCCACTCAGCAAATAAAAATTGAGCAAGTCCG
>CAMDRK010000146.1 GCA_945906715.1 Nitrospira lenta | reverse complement strand
AAGCTCCTGGAGAGCGCCGCTAACGAATTGGGCGCGATTACTGGGCAGAAGCCTCTGATTACAAAGGCGAAGAAGGCCATTGCCACTTTCAAATTGCGCCAAGGCATGCCGATCGGCACAAAGGTCACGTTGCGCAGCCGCAGAATGTGGGAGTTCTTCGATCGCCTTGTGACGTTGTCGTTGCCACGGATTCGTGACTTCCGAGGTGTCTCGCCGAAGTCGTTCGATGGCCGGGGCAATTACACTCTTGGGCTGAAAGAGCAGCTCATATTTCCCGAGATCAAGTACGACGAGGTGGCATCCATCCATGGTATGGATATCACGATTGTCACGACTGCCAAGACCAACGATGAGGGCCGAGCGCTGTTGAAGCATTTGGGAATGCCATTCCGGGCGTAATGTCTAGCGAAGGAGTTGCAGGTGTCGAGATTAGCTCTCAGAAATAAAGCGGCCGTTAAAGCGAAGTTTCCTGTTAGGGACTATCACCGATGCGAGATTTGCGGGCGTGTGCGAGGGTTCTTGCGCCGGTTTCGCATGTGCAGAATTTGCTTTCGATTGCTGAGCCTGAAGGGTGAGATCCCTGGGGTTCGGAAGTCGAGTTGGTAACGTATCCAGTTTCTATGTCGCACGGCTGGTGATCGTCTCTGGTCACGCGAAGAATGTGAGTGAAAGGCTTGTATGGTTACAGATCCCATTAGCGATTTATTAGTACGGTTGCAAAACGGGTCTCGGCGACGCCACGATGTCGTGAGTATCCCAGCCTCCCGTCTCAAGCGCGAGGTTCTTCGAATTCTCCAGAACGAGGGATATATTCAGGGCGTCCAGGCAGATATCGCGGATGGACATCCGGTGTTGAAAGTGCAGTTGCGGTATGTTGCGGAAGGGCAACCCATGGTTACCGGTATGCAGCGGGTGAGCAAGCCTGGCCGCCGTGTCTATGTGGGGATCAAGGATATCCCACGAGTCAAAAACGGCATCGGCGTGGCGATCTTGTCTACATCGAAGGGGTTGATGACGGATCAGGATTCTCGCCGTGCCGGGCTGGGCGGAGAAGTTCTGTGCTCGGTGTGGTAATGGGTATTGCAACCAGATTGTCATGGCAGCGGCGAGTTAGAGGAACGAGGCATCGATGTCACGTATAGGAAAGAAACCAATCCAGATTCCTGCAGGAGTGGATGTGAAAGTCGCCGGGCCTATTGTGTCCGTGAAGGGTCCGCTAGGGAAGCTCGATTGGTCGTTGTCTTCAGGCCTTGGGGTCTCGATTGCGAATGGACAGCTCTTGGTGAGCCGGTCGAATGATGACCGCCAAGTCCGTGCATTGCACGGGCTGACTCGCGCAGAGCTGAGCAATCTTGTTCAGGGTGTGACGAAGGGCTACGAGCGTAATCTTGAAATCACCGGAGTTGGGTATAAGGTCGCTGTGCAGGGCCGTTCAATGAGCTTCAGTCTAGGCTATATCAATCCGGTTATCTATCCGATTCCGGTTGGAATCGACGTGAAGGTAGACAAGCAAACGCTGATCAACGTAAAGGGGCCAGACAAGCGGTTGGTAGGGCAGGTTGCAGCTGATTTGCGAGCCCTCAAGCCCCCCGATGTTTATAAGCAAAAGGGCGTTCGCTATGCAGGGGAAGTGTTGCGTAAGAAGGCCGGGAAGACAGGGAAGTAAGGTGATTCATGAATGCTGCAGATAAAGCGAGCCAGTTAACCAGACGAAAACAGCGGGTGCGGAAGAGGGTCTTTGGAACGGCTGAGCGTCCACGTCTCAATGTGTTTCGCAGTCGCTCTCATATCTATGCCCAGATCGTCGACGATCTCAAGGGGGCCACGTTGGCTGCCGCGTCTTCCCTGGATAAGTCCCTGCGCACATCGGTGAAGTCTACTGGCAGCATTGATGGAGCCAAGGCTGTTGGAAAGTTGTTAGCCGAACGGGCTAAGGCCGCTAAGGTGGAGACCGTGGTGTTTGATCGCGGCGGTAGGATGTACCACGGACGGGTCAAAGCATTGGCTGAAGCATCTCGTGAAGGCGGTCTGAAATTTTAGGTTGAGGCTAAGGTCAAGAACCTTAACTTAATGACCGGAGAGGGTAACAAGCGTGCGAGTTAATCCAGATGAATTAAGCCTGAAGGATAAGGTTGTCTTTATCAACCGTGTGGCGAAAGTCGTCAAGGGCGGAAAGCGGTTCAACTTCTGCGCATTGGTTGTCGTGGGAGATGGCCAGGGGTGGGTTGGCATCGGGAAAGGCAAGGCTGCTGAAGTGCCCGTCGCCATCTCGAAGGCAGTTGAACA
The DNA here is from genome assembly GCA_945906715.1 of Nitrospira lenta. Lineage (GTDB taxonomy): Bacteria > Nitrospirota > Nitrospiria > Nitrospirales > Nitrospiraceae > Palsa-1315. The sequence continues at coordinate 4,314 of CAMDRK010000146.1, read as the reverse complement.
GGCTAAGAAAAACTTGGTGCATGTCGCCCTCACCTCCGGGACGATTGCACATGAGGTGCATGGGCTATTCGGGGCCGAGCATGTCCTTCTGAAGCCTGCCAAGAAGGGCGCCGGGATTATTGCCGGCGGCGCCGTCCGGGCTGTGGTCGAGGTTGCCGGCGTCCATAATGTTATTGCGAAGACGCTGGGTCGTGGAAATCCATTTAATACGGTTCGCGCCACCCTCAATGGGCTTTGTCAACTCCGAAACGTTGGGGACGTACTGAAGCTACGCCGTAACGTGGTGGGCGACGCGCAGGATAGGGTGAGTGTCTAATGCCTACAGTGAAAACCGCTAAGGCTGTTTCAACGGGGTTCGTGATTACCTTGCGACGAAGTCCCATTGGTACACCGCAAAAGCATCGGCGTGTGTTGAGCGGCTTGGGTCTGAGGAAAATCAGACAGACGGTGACTCGTCCCAATACTTCCCAAGTCAGAGGGATGATCGGAAAAGTCGGTTATCTATTGGAAGTGCAGCCACAATGAATTTACATGAGATCGGTCCTGCAAAAGGATCCAGAAAACGACGCAAACGTATCGGTCGCGGCCCCGGTTCCGGTCATGGGAAAACGTCGGGAAAGGGCCATAAGGGTCTGTTAGCCAGGTCCGGCGGTCGGAGTCGGCAGGCCGGTGGGTTTGAAGGCGGCCAGATGTCTCTGATCCGTCGAGTCCCGAAGCACGGCTTTACAAACATATTTCGTAAAGAATACTCGATCGTCAACCTGAAGAGTTTGGGTGACATGATCGTCGCCGGGACCATCACGCCACAGATTCTGGTCGATGTCGGATTGGTCAAGCGCAAGTCGTTACCAATTAAGATCCTTGGAAACGGAGATCTTACGAAAGCGATCGTTGTGCAGGCGCACAAGTTCAGTAAGTCAGCAGAGGCAAAGATTATAGCAGCTGGAGGGAGAGTCGAGGTCATTCCCGGTGTTTGAACGACTCCTGACCAGTTTTCAGAATATTTTAAAAATTCCCGAGCTGCGTACCCGCATCCTCTTTACCGTAGGGATGCTGGTGGTGTATCGGATCGGGGCGCATATTCCTACGCCTGGGATCAATGGCGAGGCCCTCTCGGAGTTCCTGCAAAAGGAAGGCGGCGCGCTACTCGGATTTTTGGATATTTTTTCAGGTGGGTCGCTCTCGAGGCTGACGATCTTAGCGCTGGGCATTATGCCCTATATCAGCGCCTCGATCATTCTTCAGCTATTGACCGTCGTTGTCCCGCATCTAACAAAGTTGGCCAAAGAGGGGGAGCGCGGGCGAAAAAAGATTATTCAATACACTCGGTTCGGGACGATCGGTATTGCGCTGATTCAGGGTTTTGGGATCGCAGTAGGTCTCGAACAAATGAATAACGGCGCATTCGTGATGACCGGTGGGTGGGGATTCCGTCTGATGACGGTCATCACCTTAACAGCGGGTACGGGCTTCCTGATGTGGCTTGGTGAACAGATTACCGAGCGAGGCATCGGGAACGGCATTTCCTTGATCATTTTTGCGGGGATCGTCGCGCGCCTGCCGTCCGCTGTGGCCCAGACCTTTGAATTGTACAAGGTCGGGCAGCTCAGCATCATCTTGTTGGTCGCCCTTGCAGCGCTGATGGTTGTGGTGGTTACTGCCATCGTCTTTCTGGAAAGCGGGCGACGAAAGGTGCCGGTTCAGTATGCAAAACGAGTGATCGGACGCAGAGTATTTGGCGGGCAGAGCACGCATATTCCGTTGAAGATCAATACCGCGGGGGTGATTCCTCCTATTTTCGCATCGTCGATTATTGCATTTCCCGCGACGATTACCGGGTTTTTTGAGACACCCTGGGTCAAGGATATTGGCGCGCAACTCGCGCCTGGATCGCTGTTATATACGCTGATGTATATCGGTCTTATTCTGTTTTTCTGTTTCTTCTATACCGCCGTGGTGTTGAACCCGGTGGATATGGCGGACAACATGAAAAAGTATGGTGGATTCATTCCCGGGATTCGCCCTGGTATACGGACTTCCGACTATATCTATAAGGTGCTCACGCGAATTACGTTTGCCGGATCGATTTATCTTGCAATCGTCTGTGTGATCCCGGAGTTGTTGATCTATAAGCTGGGTGTGCCGTTCTATTTCGGAGGCACCTCGTTGCTGATCGTGATCGGTGTTGGTCTCGATACGGCTCAGCAGATTGAGTCCCACATGTTGATGCGGAATTACGATGGGTTTCTTGGTAAGGGTATGGCTCCCCTCCGTGGCAGGAGCGGGTGAGGAAAATTCATGCAGGTGGTGTTTCTCGGCGCACCAGGAGTTGGTAAGGGGACTCAAGCTGACCGTATTGCGGCGCAGTATCAGATAGCGAAGATATCGACAGGGGATCTTCTTCGCGAGGCGGTTCGCAATCAGACTGCGCTGGGTCTCGAAGCCAAGCGCTACATGGATCAGGGGGGTCTGGTCCCAGATGCTGTGGTGATTGGATTGGTCAAGGAGAAGTTAGCCGATCCAAGATGCGATAACGGATTCGTTCTAGATGGGTTTCCTAGGACTGTTCCACAGGCGGAAGCATTGGGAGCGGTATTGACATCCAGAGGGATCGCGCTGGATCGGGTGGTGAACTTTCAGGTTTCGCGTGAGGATATCGTGAGGCGTTTGAGCGGACGCCGGAGCTGCCCGAAATGCCAAGCGACGTTCCACCTAGACTTTGCGCCTCCCAAGGTGGGTGAGGTTTGCGATCGATGCGGAGAGCCGCTCATGCAGCGCAGCGATGACCGGCGCGATGCGATCGAGATGCGATTAAAGGTATATGACGAGCAGACGGCTCCGCTTGTGGCGTATTACCAAGAGCGAAGTTTGTTATTTCAGCTGGATGGTTCAAGCGCAGTGGATGTCGTTTTCCAGAATCTCTCGCAGGAGCTGGAACCGTACCGGGCGGTATGATCATTCTCAAGACGCCGGATGAGATTGCGGTGATGGCTCAGGCGTCAAGAGTGGTGGCAGAGACGTTACAGATTTTGCGGAAAGCCGTTAGGCCTGGTATTTCGACCGATGAGCTGGACCACTTAGCTGAGGATGAGATTCGGTCCCGCGGGGCAAAGCCGGCGTTTAAGGGGTATCGGAGTTATCCGAAGACGCTCTGTGCTTCGGTGAATGACCAGGTTGTTCACGGGATTCCCTCCAAGCGAGTGCTCAAGGAGGGCGATATCATCGGACTCGATCTGGGAGCGATCGTCGGCGGGTTTTACGGAGATTCAGCGATTACGGTTTCGGTGGGGCAGACGGCCGAGCGAAATGCCCGCTTGGTTCAAGTCACCGAAGAGGCCATGTATCTCGGAATCAAGCAAGCGGTGGTGGGCCATCGGCTCTCTGACATTTCACATGCGGTTCAACAGCATGTAGAGGCTGCTGGCTATTCGGTTGTGACGGAGTTCGTAGGCCATGGGATTGGCCGGCAGTTACATGAAGAGCCGCAGGTGCCGAATTATGGGAAGCCTGGGCAGGGGCCACGATTGCAAGCTGGAATGGTTCTCGCGATCGAACCGATGGTCAACATGGGCGGCGCCGCAGTCAAGGTTCTTGAGGATCGATGGACGGCGGTTACGGTAGACGGGAGTCTCTCGGCGCACTTTGAGCATACGATTGTGATTGAGCCGAGTGGGCCGCCACGGATTCTGAGCCGGTTCTGAGAAGCTGAAGACGCGGGCATGCGGTTTGGAGAGAAGGGATAGAGTGCCGAAAGAAGATATCATCGAAATTCAAGGCACCGTGAACGAGACGTTACCGAACGCGATGTTTCGGGTATCGCTGGACAATGGCCATAAGATTCTTGCACACATTTCCGGAAAGATGCGGATGCACTTTATTCGTATTCTTCCCGGCGATAAGGTGACCGTGGAACTGTCGCCGTATGATCTGACACGCGGGCGGATTACCTATCGGTTTAAGTAGGAGCGTGAAATAGCCATGAAAGTCAGATCATCCGTGAAGCCAATCTGTGCCAAATGTAAGGTAGTTCGGCGCAAGGGCGTGGTACGAATTCTCTGCGAGAATCCGCGCCACAAGCAGCGCCAAGGGTAGGGATGTCTGAGAATGACCTCATCAGACTCCTGCTCGCGCAACGCGCGGCCTCAGAAGGCCCTCGTTGGACGCGCGCATTAGAGTCTGAAGAAGTCATCCTCAGACTGAAGATCGAAGGGAAGTAAGGAGAGGAACTATGGCTCGTATTTCTGGAGTGGATTTACCGAGAGAGAAGCGGGCGGACATCGGCCTGACCTATGTCTATGGGATTGGTCGGGCATC
>CAMDRK010000145.1 GCA_945906715.1 Nitrospira lenta | reverse complement strand
ATGTCTTCTTATCGTCGACGAATTGCTGGCAGGACATCCCCTCGATAAACTGCTCCGCATCCTGCATGTTGGAGAGAATATCCTTTATGTACAGCGCCACGTGCCGGGTCATAGGGCCACGGTGTCTTGTAAGATCGCTGCCTTCAGTTCTTCCCGTACGTCCCTACGGGGAATCAAATCCACTTTGGCATCGAGGACCTCGGCGAGGTACAGCTCTGCTCCGACAAGTTCGAACAGGCTGATGGGTCTCAGGATGTCGGCCAGTAAATCGATATCGCTGTCGGGTCGCTGTTCCTGCCTGGCGTAAGAACCGAATAGCCCCACGATATTGACGCCATATCTATCGGCAAGCACATCCTGATGCTGATGAATGATGCGACGAATATCGTTGATGGTTTTCATAGCTTCCATTGTGTTCGGGGCAGGATGCTGGTGTCTTTAATAGCCATTCTACGCAGGCAGGGCTTCTCTGTCGAGTTGAAAGCAGGCTCTTTCTGTGAACCTGGTATCTGGATGGGGTACTCGTCTGTGCCAGAGATATGCCCTCCAAGCAATGATCTCGGAGGCTACTGGTGAGGGGTCAGGCCGGCAGTGTCCCCTTCAGCATCTCGAAATTCTTCGTCACCATTGCGTCGCCGTTTTTCGTGGAGACGTCGATGCCAGTGGCGCAGACGGTTCGGCACTCGTCGATTCGACTCAGCTTTTGCAGTGATTGGGCCCAGGCATAGTAGGCGGCTGAGTAGGTGGGTTTTACCGTGACACATTGCTGAAGGGCCTTGGCTGCTTCTTCGAAGTTCTCATCTTCCATGTAGGCCTTCCCGAGACCAAACCAGGCGACCTCGTCGTTCGGGTCAATCGCCAGGACTTTCTTGAGCGGTTCGATGCGGCGGTTTGGCATTCATTTCCCCTCGTTGGATGATCGCAGCAATAACCGTAGCACGCATTTCCGCTCGTTGTCTATGCGCGTTGCTGCGTGATAATCTGGCCTCACCGATAACGACGATACGCCTCACCCTTCACGCCTGACGCCTTACGGAATTTGTCATGGGCAAAACCGGGCTCGTTTACCATCCTGCGTATCTCGGCCATGACATGGGGGCAGGGCACCCTGAGTCACCCAATCGGCTGCGTGCGATTATGCAGCACTTGGAGCAGAGCGGTACGGCGGCTCGGCTGACGATGATTGCCCCGCGGGAGGCGGAGGATGAGTGGATTACGCAGATCCACCGGCCCGCATATCTTTCGATGCTGAAGACCAACGCGCCGGCAAGCGGGCGGCTGGCGCTCGATTCCGATACCTCGATGTCTCCCGGTTCATTGACCGCTGCTTATCTGGCCGCCGGTGGGGCCTTGGCTGCTGTCGATGCAATCATGAACAAGCAAGTGGAGCATGTATTCTGTGCGGTGAGGCCGCCGGGGCATCATGCCGAAGAGGGGCACGCGATGGGGTTTTGTCTCTTCAACAATGTGGCGATCGCTGCCCGCTATGTACAGAGGAAATATGGCCTTACGCGCGTGTTGATTGTCGATTGGGATGTGCATCATGGGAACGGCACGCAGCATAGTTTCGAGGACGATCCCTCCGTGCTCTTCTTCAGCACGCATCAATTCCCTCACTATCCGGGAACGGGCCGAGAATCTGAACGGGGGCGGGGAGCAGGCGAAGGGTTCACGATCAATGTGCCGATGGAAGCAGGTGAGGGCGATGAAGAATATCGTTCCGTCTTTCAGAAATCGTTGGTGCCGGCGGCAGATAATTTCAAGCCGGAATTCGTGATCATCTCAGCCGGCTTCGACGCGCATAAAGACGATCCGCTTGCGAGTATGGGGTTGACGGAGGAGGGCTACGCCGACCTCACTGGTATCGTGGTCGGTATCGCCAAGCGTCATGCCGAAGGACGCATCCTTTCGTCGCTCGAAGGAGGCTACAACCTCACGGCGTTGGCCGCTTCAGTTGATCGTCACATTCAGGGGTTGTTGGATTGTTGAATCGCCGGCTGACATGCTGACAAGTTGGCAAGCTGACACTATGTTCGTGAAGGGAAACCTGTCAGCCTGTTACCCTGTCAGCTTGTCAGCTAACAACGCTCACTAGCGACACGTATGCACAAACTGCGAATCATCTCCATTACGGCTGTTGTGCTTGTCGGTGTGACGTATCTGTATTACACCGAGATCAAGCCGGTTGTGATTTTTGGGTTGCGGTCTGATTATGCCCGTGCGATTCCTTTTCAAAATATTCCTGAGGGCCTGACGAGCCTGAAGGCCGAGTCCTGTGGGGAATGTCACCGCGAGATCTACGATGAGTGGAAGACGAGTATCCATGCCCATGCCTATGAGGATCCATTCTTTCAGGCCTATTGGAAAAAGGACAAGAATGTCTGGGTCTGCTTGAACTGTCACACCCCCCTGGAAAACCAGCAGCCGACCTTGATTAAGGAGATTCCACGAGGGCGCGTAGAGAAGGCGATTCAAGAGCCCAACCCCCAGTACGATCCCGAGTATCAAAAGGAGTCTGTGACCTGTGCGGTCTGCCATGTGAGGGATGGAGTCGTCTATGGACCGTTCGACGACTCGGCCGCGCCGCATCCGACTAAGTTCGATCCGAACTTTCGGACGGCGCAGGTCTGCTATCGCTGCCACAATGTCGTGTCCGGGCCGGCCCAGTTCTATAACGTGGGCCCTTGCGGGACTTACGCGGAATACGAAGGCAAGTTCTTCATGCAGGAACGGGGTTTCATTTGCCAGAGTTGTCATATGCCAGAAATCGATCGGCCGGTCGCGACCAATAGTCCGATCAGGCGAGGGCGCAAGCACCTCTGGCGTGGCGGGCACGACCCCGATATGGTGAAGCGGGCAGTGGGAATACAAGTAAGGGCCGACACGGCTTGGCCCAAGCCAGGCGATCGAGTCGGATTTACGCTCACGCTGATCAACGCAGGAGCCGGCCATAAGATTCCCACCGGCGATCCCGATCGGTATTTCACAGTCGAATTTTCCGTGGAAGATCGGCAAGGTAGGGTGCTCGATCAGCAAACATCGACGATGGGACGCTGGATCATGTGGCAACCGGCCATCGTCGAGTTGTATGATAATCGTCTGCTACCCCTGGCCAGCCGGGCATATCAGTTTGCGTACCAATTGCCGGCTCAGGCGGAGGGTTTGAAAGTGAAGACTCGTGTGCAGTACCACATCCTGACCGATAAGCAGCATGAAATGTTGCAGACTAAGTATGGATTGACGGGGAACGATCCCTATCAGTTTGTCGTGTACGAGCGGGAGTTTCCGCTGTCCGGTGGGCTTGCATTGGCGTTGAGTAAGAGCGATCAGCCGTCAGCCGTCAGCCCTCAGCCAAACGAACTGAGTTGCAAGGCCGGAGCTGAAGGCTAGAGTAAGGCTGAAGGGGTTCAGGCTGAAGGGATTCAGGTCGAAGGAGTTCAGGTCAAAGGCCGAAGTTCCGAACACTTCAGCCTGAATCCCGTCAGCCTATCTACCTGAGTAGTTAAGAAGGATCGACATGACACACGAGTTATTGATTGATACAGAAACTCTCCAGCAGAGCTTGGGCCAACCGGGTCTGGTGGTTCTCGATGTACGTGGGCGGGCGGCCTATGAGTTTGGTGGCCATATTCCAGGGGCTGTCCATTCGACCTGGCATGAGTATAGCGATCCCCTGGCTGTGCCGAAGGGATTACTCGATCCCGATCGCGGACGCATGGAACAGAAGATCCGCGCATTGGGCATCAGTCAGGACAGCGATGTGGTCATCTATTCCAATCCGTTCGACAATTGGGGAGACGAAGGCCGTATGTTCTGGATGTTGGAATATCTCGGCCACCAGCGTCTGCGGATTCTCGACGGTGGATGGGTCAAGTGGGTGCAGGAAAGGCGTCCGTTCGAGCATGGGGCCGTGACACCTACGCCCGGAACTTTTACCGTCAAGCCGGTTGATTCCGTGATCGCCGGCAAAGACGAACTGCGGCAGCTTGTGAAGCAGCCGCATCCTGGCACCGTGATCGTCGATGCGCGCAGCCTCGAAGAGTATCTTGGAAAAGAGATAGCGGGGATACCTCGACCAGGCCACATTCCTTCCGCGATTCATCTGGCTTGGAATGGATTTCTTCAGGCCAATGCCACAGTGAAAGAGCTGCCAACGATTGCAGATGGCCTCGCCGAGAAGGGTCTGACGCAGGGGCAAGACGTGATCTGCTATTGCACCGGCGGTGTCCGTGCAGCCTGGCTCTATTTTGTTCTCAAGCTCGCCGGGTATCGGAAGGTCCGCACCTATCCGGGATCCTGGTGGGAGTGGAGTCGTGATTTTGCCTGTCCGGTGGAAAAAGACGACAAGGGATTGCAACGCATCCTGAACGTTGATGCCCAGGTCAGGCCTTCTTGACAGCCCTCAAATGGCTGTGTAAGGTGATGGAAAATCAGAACCATTTGGATACGCCGGTCACCTGTCGTATAAACCTTAATCCCTGAGGAGGAACCCATGAAAATGAGAATCCATCGCGGAGCACTGGTCGTTGCGGCGGTTGCCGCGCTTGTTGGTTTCCCGTTGTTGAGCGGGCTCGCTCTTGCAGGGAACAAGCATGTGGATGAAGCGCTGGCACATGCCAAGGAAGCTGTTTCCCATGGCAAGGCCGGCCATGCCGATGCCGTAGTGCAACATGGGGAAGAAGCCCTCAAGCATGCCATGGCAGCCGGCATGAAGAATCCGCATTTGGATGAAGCGATCACACATCTCAAGGAAGCCGTCTCCCATGGCAAGGCCGGCCACGCCGATGTGGCAACTCAACATGCCGAAGGCGGAGTCACCCATTTGTCGGAAGTGAAGTAAGCGTTTCTGTCAGGGATTTTTTTGAACGGGCAGGGGCGACCCTGCCCGTTTTTGTTATAGGGGCAAAGCGATCATGCTGGTCGGATTTTATCAGTTCACTCCACGGTTCGGCGAGGTCTCGCACAATCTCGATACGATTGAAGAAACACTTGATCGGGCTGACGCGGATCTGATCGTTTTGCCCGAGCTGTGCGCGTCCGGGTATCAGTTTGTATCGCAGGAAGAGGTCGTTGCGCTGTCGGAGTCGGTGCCGAACGGACCGACCACCCAACGGCTGATCGACCTTGCGAAGCGGCGCCGGATGACGATTGTCGCAGGCCTTCCTGAGCGTGCCGGATCTGCCTGCTATAACTCCGCCATCGTCGTTGGCCCATCCGGGTTCATCGGGTGTTACCGCAAGACCCATCTGTTTTTTGAGGAAACGCTATTTTTTACGCCAGGCGACACAGGGTTTCAGGTCTGGGATATCGGACCGGCCAAGATCGGCGCAATGATCTGCTTCGATTGGTACTATCCGGAGGCGGCTCGCACCTTGGCGCTCAAGGGAGCAGAGATCATCTGTCATCCCTCGAACCTCATTTTGCCCAATTGCCCGGATTCTATGCCGGTTCGGTGCTTGGAGAATCGAGTGTTCGCAATTACAAGCAATCGCATAGGGACCGAAGCGCGAGGCGGCAAAGATCAACTGACCTTTATTGGAAACAGCGAAGTTGTCGCTCCACGCGGGACCATTTTACATCGCGCGCCGCGAGACAAGGATGAGCTCTGCATCATCGAGATTGATCCTGCCGAAGCACGAAACAAAGCTATCACACAGTACAATGATGTACTCCGCGATCGACGCGAATCCCTCTACCGATAGCAGGATGCTGAAACATGCCGCCAGCATCGTTCTCGCATCGTTCAGACCCTCAACGTACCCCAGAGGGTACGCTTCGGTCCTTCACTCGCTGCGGCCTTGCTGAACGGCCTGTTTGAGCATCCTGCTTGGCTCATCTGCAGGGCTTGGTTCGTCGTGCCGCTTGCACGCCACTGGCCGGCGCGGTAGGATTAGCGACATGGAAGCTCCACTCGGGAAGGGCATTTTCCTTATCGCCGCGCCGTCCTTACGCGATCCGAATTTTCGGCAGACCGTCGTGTTGCTCTGCGAGCACGGGGCCGAAGGCGCGCTGGGTGTCGTCGTCAATCGTCCGACAGCGATGTCAGTTTCTGAGGCGTTACCGCAAGTACCGATCCTCGAAGGCCAACGGCACGTCCTCTTCTCCGGAGGACCGGTGCAAACGAATCAGGTCATGATGTTGTATCGATTGGATCAATTGCCTGAGAATTCCCATCATGTCTTCGATGGGATCTGTCTCGGCGGAGATACTGACCTTGTCGATCGTATCTTGACTACCCACGAGGGGCGAGAGGCGTTTCGCGCTTATATCGGATATTCCGGATGGGGCCCGGGGCAGCTGGAGTCTGAAATGCAGACTGGTTCATGGATTACCCTTCCCGCAGATCCCAGCGTGGTGTTCGAGAAGGATCCCTCCCGTATCTGGCCTGATATCGTGAGTGCCCTAGGCGAGAACTATCGCCATTATGCGGATATGCCGTTCGATCCCTCCCTGAATTAGCAGAATGCTGAAACAGGCCGCTGTGCGAAGAAGGTTGAGGTTCAGGCTAAGGTTGAGAAAATAGCATCTGATATTTGCTAAACCTTGACCTTAACCTCACCCTATATCAGAAGCTGCGGCCTTGCTGACAGCCTGTTTGAGTATTCTG
>CAMDRK010000144.1 GCA_945906715.1 Nitrospira lenta | reverse complement strand
AAATTAAAGTATCTTGACCAGTGGAGCGAGGGACGTCGACGGAATGCCGAACGGTATCGGCAGTTGTTTGCCCAGACGAAACATGCGGCTCGCGTGACGTTGCCGCCAACGGCGCCTGGTAATTTCCACGTCTATAACCAATTCACTGTGCGAGCACCGAAGCGTGACGAGTTGCGCACCTTCCTCAAAGAGAAGGGAGTCGGTACGGAAGTGTATTATCCTCTCCCCATGCATCTTCAGAATTGCTATCGCGATTTAGGGCATCAGAAGGGATCCTTCCCCCTGTCAGAGCGGGCAGCTGAAGAGGTGATGTCTCTCCCAATCTATCCGGAATTGACTGAGGCGCAGCAGTCCTACGTCGTCGAGATGATTGCGGAGTTCTATAAGCGCGGCTAACGGAATCTCGAAAAAATCTCGCGCGCGTGACATGCGAGAACGGCGCAACCCGAAGTTCGAAGTTCCTGGTTCGAAGTTCAGGAAACCTCGAACTTCGGACCTCGAACCGTTGTCTGTCTCGCCCGTCCCGCCAGTCGGGCTCGACTATCCTGCTAGAAAGAAGGAGACCATGATGAAACCAATAGCCTGGGGAACCCTGTTCCTGCTTTCCTTGATATGGAGCACGGTGGCCTCCGGCAAGGAATTATCCCCCCGTGAGATTTACGAGCAAGCCTCCCCAGCCGTGGTGATGGTGATGGGGCATGCAGATGGTGGCAGGAAGGGGAGTGGCGGAACCGGTTCGATCATTCAGTCGGACGGACTGGTGCTCACCAATGCCCATGTGGTAATCGAAGAGCAGACCGGGAAACCCTTCGCTCGCCTATCTGTCTTTCTCAAGCCAGCCCGGGTCACGGGAGAGTCAAAGAGCGATCTCTCCCGGATGGTCCGTGCCAGAGTTCTGACCTATTCACAGCCATTGGATCTTGCCTTATTAAAGCTCGATGGCCTGGCTGAGCCGCTGCCTGTCGTTGATGTGAGTGAGTCAGGTCTGGCCAGAGTCGGCGATCGAGTGGTGGCCATCGGCCACCCGGAACAGGGTGGACTCTGGACTCTCACCACCGGGGTGATCAGTGCTGAGGTCGATAATTTCAACGGGGTGAAGGGCAAGCATGTCTTTCAAACTGAGACGGGGATAAATCGTGGCAACTCCGGTGGCCCGTTGCTCGACGGAGAGGGACATATGGTCGGGGTTAACACGGCGATTGCCCGCGTGGCCTCGGATGGCCTTCCGATCATGAGCATCAGTTTTTCATTGAAGTCGAGTGTCGCGACACAATGGTTGCGTGAGCAAGGGCTGGGGGCTGCAGGGGGTGAAGGGGGTAAAGGGATAAGGGGGGTAAACAGAATTGACCCACCAGATCTGATGGACCGGTCGACCCCATTAGTTCAACCCCAAGCCAAACCAGCTCAGCCTTCTCCATCCGATCTTTCGTTCAAGCCGACAATGAAACCGGATATGGCTCGGCCGGCTCAGGCTCGTCCATATAATCTCGACGAGTTAATCAGTGATCGTGCGAAGGCAGAAGCTGACCTCGACAGTATGATGTCAGAGATGCGAGGACGGATGAAGGGGAGATAGGTGCGAAAGCAGTTCTTGGTATGAGGCACTGAGCGAATTGTCAGTTGCGACCATGACAAGCGTCTATCATTGCTGAGGATCTTCAGTGCTGAGGGGGTCGCGCTAAGCTAAACATGTCGTTGAAAGGTTGAAGGAGCCTTTAAATCAATGTCCGTGCCGGTGGACGTACTCCAAAATGCCTTGATGGGGCTACGACCGTTGGCCAAGCTCGCCCAGCGGTATCATTCCACGGGGCTCAATGCCGACCCAGACATGGTCAGCCGGGTGTTTAATCTGTATTCGAGATTTGCATCCATGTCAGGGAAAGATGTTCTTGAAATTGGTCCTGGTCACACACTCGAGGTGCTTGAGAAGGCCAAGGCAGCAGGTGCAAAAAGTTGTACAGCAATCGATGTAATCGACTATCTGTCCGGTGAGCAGGCGCGGGAGAAGCAGATTGCCTATGTGGTCTACGATGGCAGGATAATGCCGTTGGCGGCAGAGTCTATTGATCTGATCTGCTCATACACGGCGCTCGAACATGTTCGCTATCCGTCCATGACAATCCAGGAATGTTTCCGGATTTTACGGCCTGGAGGGAGGCTCGTCTCCGTCATAGACCTCGGCGACCATTCGTGGTATGGGGAAAATACATCCTGCCCCGACAGGGCATTCCACTGCTTGCGATATCCAGAATGGCTTTGGAATTTGATGAGGTGGAACCGCAGTTCCTATGTGAACCGACTCAGACAATCAGACTGGATTCGATTGTTGACTGAGACAGGATTTACGGTGCGAGCTCATGAGGCAACCGTGAGTGCCGACACAGTCCGCCTGTTCTCGCAACTTCACTACTTACACAAGTATCAATATGATGATGCCGTGACCTGTGTACTGACGGTCTGTATGGAGAAGCCGGCTTTGATGAGAAACTCCACGGAAGGCTACGTCGTAATGGCCCCTTCCGAAGCCGAAGACACATGTCGCGCGTACTTGCCCATCACGCCGGAGGTATAGCGAGGCAACGGCTGTTTGACCTTCTTAAGCCGAGCTTTGATCTCTTTCTGCGAGAGCTCCACGGTCAACGTCCGTTTGGCGATATCGAAGACAATCATGTCGCCGTTCTTCACGGCGCCGATCGGACCGCCCTTGATCGCTTCCGGTGCAACATGGCCTGCCATCAGTCCATGGGTGGCGCCGGAGAAGCGGCCGTCGGTGAGCAGGGCAACGGAGTCGCCCAGGCCTGCGCCAACGATGGCCGCCGTCACGCCAAGCATTTCTCTCATACCTGGTCCGCCGGACGGGCCTTCATACCGAATCACCACGACATCGCCTGCTTTGATTTGGCGGGATTGCACCGCGACAAAGGCATCCTCTTCCCGGTCATACACCTTTGCTGGGCCACGGAACGTCATGATCGAGTGCCCTGCCACCTTCACGACGCAGCCCTCTGGGGCAAGATTGCCCCGTAGAATCACGAGCCCGCCTGTCTGCTTGATTGGATTGGACAATGGCCGGAGGACTTGCTGACCGGATGTTTCCTTGGCATTCTTGGCCTCCTCTCCGATCGTCCGGCCAGTCACGGTTGGTTGGCGCTCATGCAATAGGCCTGCATCGAGCAGCCGCTTGGCGACCAACGTGGTCCCTCCAGCTGCATAGAGATCCGAGGCGGTAAATCGCCCACCCGGTTTCAGATCGGCGAGCAGCGGCACCTTTCGATTGATCTTGTCAAAATCATCGATGTCCAATTTGATATTAGCTTCGCGCGCGATCGCGAGGAGATGTAACACGGCATTCGTCGAGCCTCCGGTCGTCGCGACCGCAGCAATGGCATTTTCCAACGATTTTCGCGTGATGATCTGGCGGGGCCGGATGTCTCGCTTCAGCAGATCCATGACCATCTTCCCGCACTCGAAGGCCACGTCGTCTTTTTTCTGATCCATGGCCGGCACCCCGTTACGTCCCATCGGCGAGATGCCGAGGAATTCGAACGCGATCGCCATGGTGTTAGCCGTGAACTGGCCACCACAGGCGCCGGGGCCCGGGCAGGCATGGTCTTCGAGATCCTTGAGCTCGGCGCTGCTCATCGTGCCAGCCGCATGTTTCCCGACCGCTTCGAACACGTCTTGAATGGTCACGTCGTGGCCTTGGAATTGGCCAGGCATGATCGAGCCGCCGTAGAGCATGACCGACGGCAGGTCCAGTCGAGCGAGGGCCATCACGGTACCGGGAATGGTTTTGTCACAGCCTGATAACGCGACCACTCCGTCGAACAGGTGTCCACGGGCCACGAGTTCGATGGAATCGGCAATCACTTCACGGCTGATCAACGAAGCCTTCATCCCTTCGGTCCCCATCGAAATGCCATCCGACACGGCGATGGTGTTGTACTCGATGGGAGTGCCGCCTGCGGCTCTGATGCCGGCTTTCACCCGTTCCGACAATCGGCGCAGGTGGAAGTTGCAGGGCATGACCTCGATCCAGGTATTGGCCACACCGATGATCGGACGAGACAGGTCTTCGTCGGTGAATCCAACGGCTTTCAACATCGCGCGGGCCGGAGCCCGATCGGGACCAGCCAACAGGTTGCGGCTTAAGAGTTTTAGCT
Organism: Nitrospira lenta; assembly: GCA_945906715.1. Classification (GTDB taxonomy): domain Bacteria; phylum Nitrospirota; class Nitrospiria; order Nitrospirales; family Nitrospiraceae; genus Palsa-1315. The sequence goes on along the minus strand of CAMDRK010000144.1, from coordinate 2,454 downwards.
CCTTCGGCATGACATCCCCTTACTGGATCATATGACTGTACGACTATGCTTGCTGGAGGGGTAGTCCCTTCAACAGGCCACCCTTATGCGGACTGTCTTTCATCGGGCCGCCGGTACCGCCATGAGGGTTGCCGTAACCCTTGCCGGCATCCTTGTGCTGCTGCATCACTTTCTCATGCTCGGTCTTTTCCTTGGTGCGCTGTTCCGGAGTCAACAGGGCGTACACATCCCGGCGAGCCTTGATGGAGACCATGCGTAATGCGACTTGCAGATCTGCGCTCTGCTTCAACTTGGCTTCGATCGCTCCCAGGTCGGACTTCTCTTCTTCGGTCAGGGACTTCAACTCGCGCTCTGCCACCTGGATGTCGGCTTCGCTCTTGATACGGGTCTTGTCCAGGTTGAGCTGCATATCCTTGAGTTTCGTCACTTGCTCTGCGGTGAGCCCAAGGTCTTTTTCGTGCTTGAGCAGATGCCGAATCAGCTGGCCGGTGCTGTTGTGCATCATGCTCTTGCCATGTCCACCCATCGAACTATGTCCGCCGCCTCCGTGCCCTTCCTTGCCGTAGCCTGGCTCATTGGCCCAGACAGATGACACTCCAACGGACAATGCGAATACCGATGCAACGGCCAGCGTCACGATTGTTTGTCTTCCCTGCTTCATGTCTGCCTCCTTAGGTTGACCGAATGTTGTGCCGATTAAACAAGAATTGCACCGCGAGTGCAGCCGGCAGCTCCATCACGCAGGTCATAATTTTCTTCGTAAGCGGATGTAGCTTGCCAGATCGATCAACACAACGCAAGCCGACAACAGGACTCGATGAGCCTGCGAGGCAGCGATTCGAAATTCGAAGTTCTGGGTTCGAAGTTCCAAAAACTTCGAACTTCGGACCTCGAACCGTTGTCTGTTTCGCGCGGCTCGCCCGTCTCGCTTAATTCAGGGATGTGCTCGGCGTTGGGCCTGGGCGATCAGTTCGGCGCGTGGATCCGGGTGCGCGATGGCCCTGAGTTGGTCGTAGAGTTTGCACTCTTCGCCGGTCGATGAGGGAGGCATCACAATCTGGATCGTCAAGAAAAGGTCTCCGTGGCCGCCGGTTGCAGCGGGGAGGCCTTTACCCTTCAGTCGAAGCTTACTGTCGGCCCGGCTCCCCGGCGGAACTTTCACCCTGACCGGTTCCATCAGTGTGGGGGCCATCACATCGGCCCCTAGGGCCGCTTCCCAGGGGAAGACGGGGAGAGAGACATGAATGTCGCTCCCCTGGCGGCGAAAGACCGTGTCCGGCGCGATGGTCACACGCAAGTACAAATCGCCTGGCTTGCCGCCGTTGGCGCCTGGTTGTCCCTTGCCGGCTACGCGCACCCTCGTCCCATCCTGGACCCCGGCGGGGATTCGGACTTCGATCGTATTGGGATGCAATGTGGCGCCCTGACCCTGACAGGTTGGGCAGTGGCGTCCGCGAAAGGCTCCGCTCCCGTGGCAAGTGGAACAGGGCACTGGTTCTTGTAATGTCACGCGCTTCGTCACACCGGTGAACACCTCGGCCAGCGTCAGTTGCACCTCCGTTTCAAGATCCTCACCCTGCATGGCAAACCCGCGACTGTTGCCGGTTCTCCCTTGCCCCTTGAACAGGTTCTCGAAGATATCGGAAAAGCCTTCTCTTCCGAATGAAGCCTCCTGGCCGCCTCCCCCACGGGCGCCGGCTTGCTTGCGCGCCTGCTCGTAGGACTCGGCCTGTTCCCAGTCGGCTCCATATTGATCGTATTTCTTTCGTTTGTCCGGATCGCTCAGGACTTCATGCGCCGCGTTCAACTCCTTGAACTTTTTCTCCATCTCTGACTTCTTGGAACCGCTGTGGAGATCGGGATGGACTTGGCGCGCGAGGCGACGATAGGCCTTCTTGATGTCGTCAGCCGAGGCAGACCTGGGAAGGCCGAGAATCTGATAGAAGTCGCGAGGAGTTGTCGCCATGGTAGAGGAGGACGTTAACCGTCAATCGTTATTCGTTACCCGTTGAATGCGATCACTTTCGACATCCGATGGACTCAACTCTCAGCACTCAGAACTTCTTTCAGGAGCTTACGGGGTCGGTTGAGGCTTTGCAATAGCCGATTGCATCGGTCAATTGAGGGAATAGGAAAGTCCGACAAATGGGAGGCCGAAGTTGAGGCCGGAATTCGGCGTACGTGTCCCACCATTGGAAATATGGACGAACCGATAGCCGACGTTCACGGCCCATTGTGGTGTCAGAATCCATGCAGCTCCGGCCCCGCCCCAGACAACAAAGTTGAACTGACCAGGCTGTTCCGGCACCTGGCCACCGAGATCGGTCCATAGCGGGCCTGCGCCACCGTCGATGTAGGGCCGCAGCCGATCGAGGCCGACGAAAGTATATTGCAGTTTCGGCGTGATCCCGATCCCATAGCTGGTCAGTGGTTCGTGCGTTCCGAAGGCCAGCA
>CAMDRK010000143.1 GCA_945906715.1 Nitrospira lenta | reverse complement strand
CCGCGTCGCCTTCGCCATGACTTCAACTCCCCGCTGCCGATCGTCCAGCACCACTGCGGAACTGTATGCACTCATCCTGAGAATCCTTGCTCGCCCTGCTCAGTAAACTCTCTGTCGCTGACTGTCTCACTCATCTTGACACGGAGGGGATTCTCCTTCGCCGCATACCCCGTAGTTTACTGCGGGGATGAAGGCGAGGAGAACCCTCCGTAGCCTTGGCGAAGGAGGGTAGCGGCTTCGGAGAATTTCGCAAGACACCCCCAGCTTGCTGCGGGAAACTTTATTATAACCATCATTGAAGACGGCGGCTACCACAGGTATGATAAGTCCCTTTTCGGCATCGTGATAGACATTATCCATGAACAGTCATGCTCAGAAACGAATGCTAACCGCCCTTATGTGCACGCAAGTGAACACGGTTCTACCCCGAAGAAGTAGGGTTGACAGTGGGATACATCCAACGGTACAAAATACATACAGAAATATGAGCTTTCGTTTGCTTGCTCACCCTTCAGGAGTCGGCTCCCGAAGACCCCACCATGCGAGAGTGGCGGAACTGGCAGACGCGCGAGACTTAGGATCTCGTGGGTAACCGTGGGGGTTCAAGTCCCCCCTCTCGCACCAGACCACGACCAGGCAGCCCGCGCAAGGCTACTTAAGAAAGAAAAGGGTACGCGCCAGCTATGAACATGGAAGTGACTGAACTAGGACCGATGAAACGTGCCCTCAAGATTGAGGTGCCGGCCGATGAGGTCACTCAACGGCTTGCTCGCGCCTACGTCGAGCTGAACCGCCAGGTCAATATCCCGGGATTTCGCCCTGGCAAGGTACCCTTGGCCTTGCTGGAAAAGCGCTATGCCAAAACCGTGGAAGAGGACGTGATCCGAAGCCTCGTCCCGGACTTCTACGAAAAGGCCGTCCGCCAGGCGGGCATTGTGCCGGTCCACGTTGAAATCCCCCCGCTGGATAGAGTCAAGATTAAGAAGAACGAGCCCTTTACCTTTACCGCGACCGTCGAGATCAAGCCGAAAATTCAGTTGCGGGACTATAAGGCGCCCAGCCCGATGTCACTCAAACCCGACAATCGTACCATCACCGACGAACAGCTCGACCGTGGCCTTGAAGTCTTGCGCGAACAACAGGCTCGCCTGGAAGCCACCCCAGCCGGCCATGCCATCGTGGATGGAGACTATATCGTCCTGGACCTGCAAGGCACACTCGATGGCGCGCCGTTGGAAGGCACGAAGAAGGACGGTCAACTCCACAAGGTCGGATCACACGCATCCGTTTTGGGCTTGGAAATTGATTCGCATGTCGGGGGGAAGAAAGAGGGGGAGGCGCTCGAAATTTCCCAGCCGTACCCAGACAGTCATCCCGATCCTCGCGTTGCCGGCAAGACGGTTGTATTCACCCTGACGATCAAGTCCGTCAAGGAAAAGAAGCTGCCTGACCTGGACGATGAATTTGCCAAAGATTGCGGCCCCTACAACTCGCTCCAGGAGATCAAAGACAAGCTGCGTGACGGGATGGAACAGGCGTTGAAGCGAGAAATCGAGGACATACATAAAGATACGATCATGAAACGGCTCGTAGAGACCCATCACTTCGATCTCCCGGAGACCCTGGTAGAACGTGAACTGGAGGCCATCATCCGTCAGCACATGCAGCAGCAACAAAAGGGTGGCGCCCAGGAATCGCCCGCCACGGAGGATCTCACAAGCCTTCGACAGGAATATCGGGACGAAGCGGCACGCCGTGTGAAGCTCAGCCTCGTGCTGGAAGAGATCGCCGAAAAAGAAGGGCTGACCGTCACGCAAGACGATTTCAATGCTGAAATCATGCGGCTGGCCTCGGACCTCAAGATGCCGGCCGCCGAACTCGTCAAGATGATCAAAGCCGGCGGACAAGAGTCTATCGAAGAATTACGTACCAGGACTTTGGTGGATAAAGCCCTGGATTTCGTCTACCGCAACGCGGTGATTCAGGGATAGTGCCGAAGTGCGGGGCCGGCTTTGCACCTTGGCTTCAATAGGCTGCGGAAAAACTCTGTGGGTCGCCTGATTTCGTTGTCAGTAGATTTCGAGTAACAGGAACGGACCACGCGGGATGCTCAAAAAAGCCGTCCAGCAAGGCCGCAGCGAGTGAAGACCGGAGGCGTACCCTCTGGGGTACGTTGAGGATCTGAACGACGCGAGAACGACGCTGGCGGGTTTTTTCAGCATCCCGCTTATCGGAAAGGAAAGACGTGCATGCTTGTTCCCATTGTTATTGAGACAACGAACCGAGGCGAACGCGCCTACGACATTTATTCTCGGCTACTAAAAGACCGGATCATCTTCCTCGGTGCTCCGATCGACGACATCTTTGCCAACCTGATCATTGCCCAGCTCTTGTTTTTGGAAGCGGAGGATCCTGAAAAAGACATCAATCTCTACGTCAACTCCCCCGGGGGAAGCGTCACCGCAGGATTAGGCATTTACGACACCATGCAGTATGTAAAGCCCCCGATCAACACCATCTGCCTGGGCCAGGCCGCCAGTATGGGGGCCTTCTTGCTCACCGCCGGAACCAAAGGGAAGCGATTTGCCCTGCCGAATGCAAGGGTCATGATTCACCAGCCCATGGGTGGATTTTCCGGGCAAGCCACTGAGATCGACATTCATGCCAGAGAGATCTTGAAAATCCGCGAACGGCTCAATGAGATCATGGCCAAACATACCGGCCAGCCGCTTGAGAAGATAGCCCTGGACACTGAACGAGACTACTTCATGTCGGCAGAAGAAGCGAAGCGGTACGGTCTCATCGACGAAGTTATTACACGGCCACCGAAACTCCTGAAGGCCGTCGGTGGCGATGCAGGGAAAGACGCGACCAAGGACAAGTAACACGAGGAGGGCGCATGGGGAAGCCGGATAAGATGGATCGACATCTCCGTTGTTCGTTCTGTGGAAAGAGCCGCGACGAGGTCCGCAAATTGATTGCCGGACCCACCGTCTACATCTGCGACGAGTGCGTCAACCTCTGTAACGACATCATTGCCGAGGATTGGGAAGAGGCCAAAGAAGAGATTTCATCGAAACTCAAAAAGCCGGTGGAAATCAAACACCACTTGGACCAATACGTTGTGGGGCAGGAACGGGCCAAACGAATCCTCGCGGTAGCCGTTCATAACCACTACAAGCGAATCTCGTCCAAGGATAAAGACGTTGACGACGTGCAACTCCAGAAGGGCAACATCCTCATGTTGGGGCCCACCGGCACAGGCAAAACACTGTTGGCCCAAACCCTCGCGAAGTACTTGGACGTCCCCTTTACGTTGGCCGATGCGACCACGCTCACCGAGGCAGGGTACGTCGGTGAAGACGTGGAAAACATCATCCTGAAGCTTCTGCAAGCAGCGGACTACGATGTGGAACGGGCCGAGCGTGGCATTGTCTACATCGATGAAATCGACAAGATCAGCCGCAAGAGCGACAGTCCTTCCATTACCCGCGACGTCTCGGGCGAAGGGGTCCAACAGGCGCTGCTCAAGCTCATCGAGGGAACCGTTGCCAACGTGCCGCCTCAAGGCGGGCGCAAGCATCCGCACCAAGAATTCATTCAGGTCAATACGAGCAACATCCTCTTCATCTGTGGCGGAGCGTTCGTCGGGCTCGAACACATTATCGAGCAACGATTGAATCGGAAGGCGATGGGATTCGGAGCCGAAGTTCGCGGACGGAGTGAGATACGGCTTGGCGAACTATTTGCGAAAGTTCAGCCGGAAGACTTCCTCAAGTACGGCTTGATCCCGGAGTTCGTCGGCCGGCTGCCGGTCGTCGCCACGTTGGATGAGCTGGATGAACGAGCCCTCATTCGAATCCTGACCGAACCGAAAAACGCGCTCACGAAGCAGTATGAGAAACTACTCTCCTTTGAAAAGGTGAAGCTCAAGTTCACGGAAGGCGCGCTCGGGGCGATCGCACGGAAAGCGTTTCTCCAGAAAACCGGGGCGCGAGGCTTGCGCGCCATCCTCGAAGACGTGATGCTGGACGTGATGTATGATGCCCCCTCTCAGAAGCAGATTAAGGAAGTCCTCATTACCGAAGATGCCATCCTCGGCAAGCACGCTCCCATCCGAATCTTTGAACAAGACAAGGATGTGAAGACCGCCTAAGTCATTATAACTGTAGCGTTTTTACTCGCCAAACGGGCGCTCGAGGCAGTGTCCACCAGGCCAGGAACACCCTGGCCTGGTGGTTCCCTCACATCTTCCATTCTGGAATACTCCTTGCTCTCTCTTCCTCCCGAGCCTTGACGCCCCTCATGGCTCTACGCTTTCCCTCGACAAGATGAAATGCTGCGCTATACTTGCGCTACAGATTGAACATGGAGGACCTGTGAGATATCCCGTGTCTTCAAGCCTTCGACACAAGGGGAAGGCTCTTGACCTTGATGCAAACCGTGAATTGATCACCCTCCTGGGGATCAATGGCGAACCTATGGGCAACCTATCCTGGGACTTCGTCATCGACCAGATTCTGGCCTACCGTAAGCCCCAAGCGAGCCGTGAAACCAGAAATGAGCCGCGCGTGACACTCACCTTCCATGTCAAATACACAACCCCGGAAGGTCAGCAGCTTGAAAGCCGCGCAGGAGGTATCGGCGGAGGCGGGCTCTTTATCGAAAGCCTGAGCCCGTTACCGATCGGCACCACGCTCGCTCTTGAATTTTCTCTACCGGAGGAGCCGTCAAAATGGTTGCCGGCGAAAGGTCTCGTCGCGTGGGTCTGTCCTAAAGCAGACCAATATACATTTAGCCCAGGCATGGGGGTGCGCTTTACGGAGATTGACCAAGAAATCAGAAACCGCGTACTGGAACTGGTGAAGTCCCTCCAGACTGTTGGATCGCCGGCCTAGTCACTATGCATCTGCCACTGGATTGCTCCACATTCAATACTGCTTGGAACTGAGCATGAAATTTCCTGTGATCACAACGGAACACCATGAAGGCAAAGTCCTTGAAATGAATGCCGACCAGGAAGTGGTCACGCTCTACAGTGCCACGGGAAAACTGCTCGGCGCCCTGCCGTGGGGAGGAGTCATTGAACAAATTCTTGCCACCGACGATGACGTGAGATTCGCCCATGCGCGCTCTCATCCGAGAGCCCCGCTCGCCATGAAGGTTCGCTACACGACCCCGGAAGGCAAGCAGTTCGACAGCTTAACCGGCGGCATCGGTGCAGGCGGGTTATTCATCGAAAGCAGCACCCCCTTGGCTCCTGGAACCGAGCTATCCGTCGAGTTTTCCCTGCCCGATCGTCCTTGGGAAAAACATACGGCCAAAACGAAGGTCGCCTGGACCCGTAACAAACCTGAACGGAATCTGCTCTTCCCCGGAATGGGCGTCAAATTTATCGAAATCGACGAAAAGGCTCGCATCGAGCTGGTCGAACTTGTCGATGCGTTAAATCGTTCACGCGTATCCGCTTAAAATCCCCGTTTCGCCCAGCGGCGGACCCCGCTGTCCGGATCCTTCGCCATCGTCGATTCAAGCGCGGCCCTCGAATCAGAATCGCTGAGTAATCCCAAACGATAGGCCGCTTCTGCGCGCACCTCTGGCGCGGGATCTTCAGCGAGACGTTCTCTGAGCCAAGGCGAAACCGCCGCCCCTCCCCATTCACCCACTGCCGCGACAATGCCCTGACGAACCTCCGCATCGGAATCACGCCCTGCTGCGACAAGCGCGGGAATCGATTGGCTTGCATCAACTTGCAGCAATGCCTGCACCGCCGCTTTCCTAATCGTTGCATCCGAAGATCTCAGTAACCCTACGACAGGCTGGAGCAATCGAGTACCTGGCTCGATCTCGCCGATTGCCACAACCGCTGCCTGCCGAACCGATTCGACAGGATCCTCCAGTGCCTGCGTCAACAGGGCCACGACTCCCTCGGTCGCTGTGGGTTTCAATCGCCCCATGGCCAGTACCGACGCTTCGCGGACTATGGCTGACGGATCCTGCTTGAGGGAGAGAATGGAATCCACAGCTCGCGGGTCGCCGATCTTGCCCAGAGACTCTACAGCAACCCGCCGCACCTCCGGCGCCTCATCATGGAGCAATTCCAGCATGAGAGAGAACGTGCGCTCCCTCGATGAAGGCGGAGAATCCTGGACACAACCGGTGAACCAGAAGACTGACAGGAGAACGACAGACCCGATGGTGCGAGAGGATGTAATACCCCAGTTCACGCTTGCTTAGGAGGTTCTTCGTGTAAGGTGGGTAGTTCTTTGACCGCTTCGATGGATTGCTGGAATTCCTTCTGGGCAGAATCCATCTCGGCTTGGATTGTCCGTATCTCAGGTTCAACCGAATTGCGGACATCGGCAACCGCGTGCTTGAACGTCCGCAACGCGTCCCCCAGTCCTTCTCCCAAACTCTGCATATCCCCAGGGGAAATGCCCGCCGGCTGTGCAGCCTTTGTCTTCATCGCCGCCTGCTGTGACTGCACACGGGCCACGGCGTCCTTGTTGACGATGGCCGATGGGCGCTTCGCGACTGGTTTTACCTGGGCGCCTGCGGGAAGAGGTGGGTACTGTGCCTTCATCATCGGCGCAGGAGCGGCGGCGCGGTCTTCCATCGTGGGAGGCTGCTGGCCCTGCCCCGCCGATTGGACAGCTGTGGAAGCCATTGGCGAAGCCGGTTGTGGTGGAGCCGCCAT
>CAMDRK010000142.1 GCA_945906715.1 Nitrospira lenta | reverse complement strand
CGATAAGTCGTTCCAGTACTTCGACAGAGACATCAATAATCCAATCATTCAGCCAGACCGACTGGTCTTTGCCAAAATCACATTGGCGTTGCCGTGAGGGCAGGATTCTTTCATGCATGTGCCTGAGTAATGGACGAGAGATTCAATCGGAGATTTAACAAAGGAGGAACGTATGTTTAGGAAGCTAGCGGTAACTGTGATGGGTTTGTCTCTCATTGTTGTGAGCGTGGGGCTCTTGGAAAATGAGGCGAATGCCGGATGTGCCACTATTGCTGGAAAGAGGGTGTGTGCAGCTTGGATAACCGGATCAAATGATGACACTATTACTGTTAATGGCATAGGGAACAACCCGGGCCAAATCCTTGCGGCAGTGGGTGGAACCGTAAGTCCTGGTGGTAATAATCCGAATTGCAATGAAACGAGTAGTAACTTCCCGACCGAGGCTGACAACTGCGGTGTCCAAGGCGTAGCATTTTGCGTCAACCCGGCAAGTAATTCGCCACATGCCAATGGACAACCGTTTACGTTGGACGCCGTTCTCGAGGGGACTGCCTTGTTTGCTTCCTGTGTAAAAAATGGAAAGTGTACTGGGACTATCTCTCTGGATGCCACGTCCGAACAAGTGACATGTATCAATCCCAACTGGGAACTCAAGACATTTACGGCCACCAAGTATAAGGGAAAATCCGCCCACTGCTCGACTTCGTGGAATGTAAATGCTGACCCGCCGCAGTGTATCAATGGTGGAGAGGTAAGAATCTTAGTCGAGTTGTGTTCAATAGACCCAAGCCTGGTGAAATCCACGGGGGGACAGTCGATTCCTTGTACACCACTACAGTAACGATATAAGCCGATAACATCGGACATCCCCTTGGGAAACAAAAAGGGGACAGGCTACCTTTCTTTCAGCGGGCGGCCGCGGCGGCGTAACGTGGATTCGAGTCCAAGGGCCGTCGCGAGCCGCTGTTGCCATTCAGGGGTGCCAAAGGGTTGTTGGCGGTTGACGCAGGTGCGAATTGCGTTGAGCTCCTGCTCGAAGAACGGTTGATCCTTCCAGGGCGTTCCATCCTCCGGCAGATGAATCGTGGCTGCGTCCGTGAGGTGGGAAACAGAGAGTTTCGCTGTCCATTTTCCCGAATGCCATGACCATATCTCTTCAGCATAAGTCCTGTCTCACTAGGTGCGCCTTGGCCCTCTCACTCGCCCTCATCGTGACCCCGGCGCAAGCGGGGAATGAAGTGGGTGTTCCATTGGCAGAGGTGAACGGGGAAACGGTGACGGCTGAGGATCTCGATCATGCTCTTGGCGTTAAGCTGACAAAGCTGCAGGAGCAGCTTTACTCGCTCAAGCGAGCAGAGCTCGATGCGCAGATCGCGCAACGGCTCCTCGCGCAGGAGGCGGCAAAACGAGGGATTTCGGTCGCGGCGTTGTTGGACGCCGAGGTCACGGCCAAGGTTGGCTTGGTGACGGAAACTGAGATCGAAGCGTTCATTCAAGAAAATAGGTCGCAGCTGAAGGGTGATGGAGCTGAAATTCGGGATAAGATTCGAGCCCCGCTACAACAGCGTAAATTGGCGGAGCAACGGGCGCAGTTTGTCCAAGTGCTTCGGTTGCAGGGAACTGTGGTGGATCGACTTCAGCCGCCTCCGGTCGTGCGCGTGCAGGTTTCAACCAATGGGGCGCCGATTCGTGGGATAGCGGATGCTCCAGTGACGCTCGTGGAGATTTCGGACTTCCACTGCCCGTTTTGCAAGCGTGTCCAATCGACGCTGGTACAGGTGCTTGAGAAATACCCTGGTAAGGTGAGGCTGCTCTTTAGGCACCTGCCTCTCGATTCCCTGCATCCTCAAGCGAGGAGTGCGGCCGAGGCGTCTTGGTGCGCGCAGGATCAAGGGAAATTCTGGGAGTACCACGACACACTGTTCGAACAAGCTCCCAAAGCCTCAGAGGATGATCTGAAACGCTATGCTGAACAAGTCGGTCTCAATACAGAGAAGTTTGCGAATTGCCTTTCAGAAAATGTTCACCATGATGCAGTGCAGCGGGACATCGATGAAGTGACCAAGCTCGGTATATCCGGAACGCCGGCATTCTTCATTAACGGGCGACCGCTCTCCGGCGCCCAACCGCTGGAGGCGTTCGTCAAGGTGATTGAAGAAGAACTCGTGCGCACGACAATCGGCGCAGTATCGGTACGAACACCGTAAGTCCGAATGGTATGACAACGAGTCGACGATTATGGCATCAACTATCCCGGTGAAGCGTCAGGGATGGTTCCTCCTTGCCGCTATGGCATTGCTGAGCGGTTGCGGCGAGCCGATGTTTGACAACGCCGGCAGCCAGAATAGTCTCCTGGAGGATCGTGAAGCCTGTGCGATAGAGATGGAGAAGAGTCCCGCCGCGATTGCCTATCGTCAAAATCCTACGGCGCATCCGGAATATGTGAGCCAGGTGTTCGAGGACACGAACCGCTGCATCGAACGCAAGGGGTGGAAGCAGGTAAGATCTCAGCAAGAGCAAGAGCAGATGCGTGAAGCAATCGCATCCGAATTGGCTCAAACAGGACAGCCGGCGCCACGCTCAGATTCCCAGGCCGCAGAATCGTTCGTGCGTGGGGTCGAGGAGAGACTCGCGCGCGTGCCAAGTTCGGCGCGGTGATAGGAAAGGTTGAGGCCAAGCCCCCGGTGCGTACTACTCAGCTGGCTTTCGCGGTCACGCGCAGTTTCACGTGGGCTTTCTTCTGAAGGGCGCTCACGATACCAAAGAAGTTTTCCGTGCTTGGGTTGCCGCGCGGAGCCAACATCCGATGCAAGCTTTTGCTCGGCTTCTTGAGCGTCATGGCTAATTCTTCAAACCCGACCGTGGCGTTGACGAGATCTCGCAGGATCGCCTTCCCCACTGTGGTATCCCCCGCGAAATAGGCATTGAGTGCTTCCGTGAAGAGCGCCTCTCGAAATCGCGGGTCGCGTTGCACGCGTGCCGCCACCGTATGCTTGAATTCCCGTGTGAGTGCCATAGAGCCTCCGTTCTGCCTTACGCTTTCTTGCTGCCCTTGCGACGGCGGTAGTCTGCCCAGCGCTCTTTCGCCGTCTCGATAGCTTGTTGCTGGCGTTGTTTCGTACTGCCGCCCAGGAGGATCACGAGGCGATCACCGTCTTTGCCGAAATAGATCCGGTACCCTGGTCCGGCATCGATCTTCCGTTCGAACACCCCAGTCCCAACGCCTCTCACGTTGGACCAGTTACCGGCAGCCAATTGATAGAGTGCCGCCACGACCTTTGCCGAGGCGACGGCATTGAGCCCCTCGAACCATGCAGCGAAGGGCGAACGAGCGTGCGGGTCGAGATATTCGAGTACTTGTATTTCCGACATAGCCGTAGTAACTATTATGTTACCATAGCTGTTTGGTGGATATCAATCGTATCAGCGTGAAGTGTATCGCTCTCTTCGCGCGAGATTCGCGAGAAAAGCCGGATCCGAATTGGCTCAAACAGGTCAGCCGGCGCCACGCTCAGATTCCAAGGCCGCAGAAGCGTTTGTGCGCGGGGTCGAGGAGAGACTCGCGCGCGTGCCAAGTTCGGCGCGGTGATAGGGAAGGCTGAGGTTGAGGCCAACTGACTGCTACCACCCTGAAGTGTTTCTCAGAGTCAGGATCCGCAATCTTGACCTCAGTCTTGCGTTTGGGTGCTTATTCCTGGACCGACACCTCCACTGGTCTTCTTTATGGCCGACTCTCTGCTCCTCCTGTGGGCTAATTCCCGCGGCGGGATTTACCGTAAGGTAATTGTGAATCGAAGGAGAAGCGATGGGGACGCGACGGGATAGTCCGATCAGAGAAGTGTCTGCAATTTGCTCAAGGTCTCTGTCATCACCTGGGAGGAGGCTCTCCCTTTCTTGCTGGCCTGCCTGGCCTTCCAGTCAAGACTCTTGACCTGGTCGGCGAGGATAACTCCTGCCAGTTCCTGTCCCTCTCCCAATGCCACTTCAAACGGATAGCCCTTCACACGACTGGTGATCGGGCAGCAGAGCATCAATCCGCTCCGCCGATTATAACTTGCCGGCGAGAGGACAAGGGATGGGCGATGCCCCGCTTGTTCATGTCCGGCTTGAGGGGTGAAGTGGAGCCAGACGACATCTCCGCGGTCAGGGACATATCTGCGGCCTGCCATCAGAGGGCCTCATGACCGACTGGGCAGCCGAACTCGATTTCGTTATGGACATTCTGAGGGGTCATACGTTTGAGTAAGTCCTCCAGCCTATACACGCGCCGGAGGTGGGGTTTCAGGATAAGCGCCCCCTTCTTGACTTCAATGTCCAAATCATCGTTGACTTTGAGGCCCGCCTGTTGCGCGATGCCCTTTGGAACTCTGACGGCCAGGCTGTTGCCCCATTTCTGAGCGGTCGTTTTCATTGTCAAGACCTCCCTGAGTATCTACGGTGTAGATACTACGCGAGACCTGAAGGATGAGTCAAATGGATCCCACCGTTGAATGGAAAGACGGCGCAGTACGGCTGCTCGACCAAAGCCGGTTGCCGCTTTCTAACGATTATGAATATCGGAATGCATCTGCATCGAGCGCAAAGGCTGGAAGCAAGTGAGGTCTCAGCAAGAGCAGATGCGTGACGCGATCGCCTCCGAACTGGCTCAATCAGGTCAGCCAGCGGCACGCTCAGATTCCCAGGCCGCAGAATCGTTCGTGCGCGGGGTGGAGGAGAGGCTCGCGCGCCAAGTTCGGCGCGGTGATAGGGAAGGCTGAGGTTGAGGGACGAGTCTTTGTCTATGCGCGCTGTCGGTAGAAATCCAGAAACTCTGCGGGCGAAAGAACCCGAATGCCTTGTCTTGCCGCCGACGGATAGTGTTTCAAGTTACCGGTAATGAGACATTCGGCCCGCCTGGCCAGAGCGACTTCGAGGAACGCTTCATCCTCCTCGTCCGGCAGACGAATGGATAAGGGATCAGACGCGACAATGACGCCTACGGTTTTCACATGATCCAGCAACGCCTCAATGTGCTCCGGGCTAAAGGAAAACTTCGGACGCTTCAGAGCCTGGATATACTCCGCCATGATTCGGGCGTCATAGAGGAGGGACAAGCTCCCGGCAGCGATCATACGGACCACTTCGCCGGGTCGTCCGAAGGGGGACAGCAGGCCTGCGACGAGGACATTCGTGTCTATGCCGACTCTCACCGTCGCCGAGCTTTTCGAGTCGCCGCAATTTCCGTGTTGATCTCTTCGAGAGACAGCGTGTCGGTTCCTACCGCCACGGAGTGAGACTGCATGGCTTCAACAGCGGTAATCGCTCTGGCCTGTCTGAAGGCAACCAGCGAGCTCTCCAGGGTGTCCTCAGACACAGCCGAAAGAATGGCGATCGGTTTCCCGTTTGACGTGAGCACCAGTTCCTTATCGCGAGACAGTTTTGCCCACACCTCAGTAGGTCGCCCTCGCAAGTCGCGCACCGTAATGAATTTCATGGCCGGATCTCCCTTAGGTGAGTGACATAATGGTACGAATTATATGCACGATTGTCAATCTATGAATGGTCCGTGCAAGCACACGCAGGGATTCAACTCGGTCTGGGTTGAGATGGAATGGGGAATGGTGTCACTACCACAGGACTTACCAATCCAATCTCAACACAAGTTCTGGTTCTTGGATGGCCGAGAAGCAAGCTGGCGCAGAATTTGGTTGGAATCGAATGTGAAGCGAAGCGTGGCTCACTGAAGGGTGGGGATGGATCTGATCGTCGGGGATGCGCTGGCGCTGTTCGTCTGGTTCAACCTAACCAACAAGATAAACTAAACAAAGCAAATAGACGAAACAGACCAAATGAACAAATTTCAGTGTGCGATGTGCGGTACTTGGTGTTGAAATACTATCGATTCAGGAAGGATGCCCATGCCGTCACCTTGGGGTGTCGGAAAAATCATACGGGCCAAGAGGCCTGTACGGGTCGTGGTTTGGGTTTTGTGCATGATTCGTTTGAGATGCTCTTTGACGGTGTATTCGCTTAAGTGGATCCGGTTCGCAATTTCTTTATTGGTAAAGCCGAGCATGAGATACATGATGACCATTTGCTCTCGTTCGGTCAGGTGATAGCGCTGCTGCATATTGGCGTCGGGGTATTTGAGCGTTTGCTGACTCAGCTGTTCCATGATGACGAGGAATCTGCTGTTTTTCGCGAGGGGTTCATCGGGAATACAGAACCCGCGAAGGAGGAGCCGCTGATCGTTGGCAAAACAGAGCCGTTCCACTTGGATGGACTCGCAATCCTTGGGATGACTGCAGTGCAGCAAACGACTGATGAGGTCACGGACGACGGTATGGATCTCTTCGGGAATGAGGCAGTCGCCGCTTTCTCTGGTCGATAGGGGTTGTAGTTTCCTGATACAGGCCTGGGCTTCGGTATTCATGAATAACCGCTGGCCTGTGCTACTGAAGAGAATGACGCCAGTAGCGCTTTGCTGCTGCAGATACGCTGACTGCTTTTGGCCATTGAGTGGCTTAGCTGGGGTTTCTGCCGTGATGACCGACATGTTCCCTCCGAAGCTTTGGCGCTAGTGTACTGATCCATATATAGCTTTACTTATTATAACGTAAGTGTATACTCCTCACTCAGAGGAGGACCGGACCATGCGCATCGCCCCTTCCCTTCAGGTCACAGAGCCCGAACGCCAACAACTGGAGCAGTGGGCGCGTGGCCGGA
>CAMDRK010000141.1 GCA_945906715.1 Nitrospira lenta | reverse complement strand
TTCAAGAAACGAGCGATCGAAACCATACCCTTCCCTTCAGCGCAGAGCCTAAAGACCTGCCGAACGACAGCGGCTTGCTCCTCATTGATCCGGCGTTCGACGTGATCGCGCTTTGGCCGGCCGTAAGCATCCAGCACGGAGGAATGGATCTCCACGTTGTCATACCCATACACGCGCCCGCCGGTCACATGTCCCATGAGGGCTTTCCGGTGAAGGGCATCGAACGTTCGTTGCTGGGCCCGATAGCGCTCGCCTTCATCCATCAGCCCGGTAAATGCGAGCCGCATTTTGTCCAAAAGGTTGTCGAGCACGACTTCTCGGTTATCGAGATAGGCAAAGATTCTCACCCCGGCGAGCATGAGCTGTTTGAGGACATGGGCCGTTTCGATGGACTCACGGCCGAGCCTCGATTCATCCATCACGATGAGAAATTGAAATGGGGAAATGCGTTTAAGGGTTTCTATGAGGCGCTGAAATCCTGGCCGGCGTGCGAACTCAGCCCCGCTGATGCCGTCGTCTTCATAGACATGCTCATCGGCGACCGTCCATCCTCGACCTGCAGCATATGCCCGAGCACGAGCCTTCTGCCGTTCAACTGAACGGGCATCTTCGCTCATCCCGGTTTGTGCGGTCGACTTTCTGACGTAGATTGCAGCGCGCATGGAGCCCTCATTACTGGGTGAGAGCATCACTTAACCTCGTTCTCTGCGTTCGTCAACGAAATTCTATGGTCAATTCCCTGGGGGGATTGAACCGTAGCTCGCCGATGTGCTTGAAAATCTTGAAAGAGTGCCTCGGCCAAGAGATCCGTGATTTCTTCAAATAGTTGAGGCGACCATGGCCTATTCAAGGTTGTCTCGGGAAACACTGGCGCCGGTGTCTTGTGACAGGTGGTCTTCATGCCTCGATCTCGTCAGCGTACCCTGGGTTCCCAGCGGTGGCGGGCCATCGCTGCGGAGCAGCGGCCAGGCCTTTCCTGGTACCGTCCCGTAGGGCCCCTCCCGTTTCAGGCCTGCCCCCCGCGAGAGCGCCATCCCGCCTTTTTCTTCGACGCCCCACCCCTGTGTTGTGAAGGGTGGGGCTAAACATCTTGATGAAGAAGGAGGCGGACATGGCCATTCACGGTTCACAGGGCAGTGTGAATCTTATCCGGCAGCCGAAGCCGAGAAATGAATACGCCGTGCCGCGATACCGGGTCACGCTCGTCCGCGACAACCGGGCCGTACCGTCCTCGTTGCCGCTCAATACCTCGGTCGCCGCTGCGGCCATCCTCAGACCGCTTTTTGCAGGACTGGACCGCGAGCAATTCCTGGTCTGTGGGCTGGATGCGAAGCATGCCATCATCGGGGTCAACATCGTCTCGATCGGCTCCCTGACTTTGGCTATCGTGCATCCACGCGAGGTCTTCAAACCGCTGATCCTGATGAACGCCGTCGTCTGGATCTGCGGCCACAATCACCCCTCCGGCGATCCCAGCCCCAGCCAAGAGGATCGCGTCCTCACCAGCCGACTCCGGCAAGGAGCTGAGCTGCTCGGCATCACGCTCTTGGACCATCTCGTCCTCACTGACGAGCGCTGTTACAGCTTCGCCGATCAGGGCTGGCCCGGCGCGTGAGCGCTTAGGCCCGCATGAGCCGGGGCACTCAGATCACGGCGCCCTTTCACATGTCGATCACTTGAGGCACCGACCACGACACACGGCGAATTGCACGTAGAGATGTGGATGATTGGCCCGCAGTTCCACATATTCTTCGAGGATCGACTTGAGCACGTCCTCGGGCGACAAGGTATTCTCTTCACCCACCTCCGTCAGTACGCCAAACTCCGCTTCAGTCAGCAACAGGTTCAAAGGAATGCATGGTTGTGCACTCATCTCATGACCTCCATCGAACAACAGTAATGGACGGCACGATACACCGCACGCACAAGGCTATGGCTCGTCCTCGTCCCTCACGCCTTAATTACTCGCCGATGAGCGCGCGCTCGGACCATGTGAACCAGTCCGCGACGGGCAGGCCCAGAGAAACACGAACACGGTTCCCCCAATCCGACACCGGCCACGCCACCGCGGCCCGCACATGTAGCGCTCTAAGACGCTGGTTCGACCCACGAAGCCGTGAATCCGTCTCGGGGATTCCACGCCCGCATCTTCTGCCGGAGTCGGTGGACGTCCTGCGCACTCCCTAGCAACGTCATCTGCTCAGGTCGCCATCGTTCCACTCCCTCCACGATCCGATTGATGAGCCAGCGCTCTCCGGCTTCTGGATGGGCACACAGGAGGCCGAGCATCGGAGCCAGGCTCCGTTCCGCCCACCGTTTCACGTCCTCAATCTTTTTGACGGATTTGGCGATCTCTAACCGAGCCCGCTGCATCCCCTCTGTCAGGACTTTCCACCAGTCCAGCAAGGGCGCGTAATAGCGATCCTTGGCATCATCGGCCCTGGTACAGTCTCGGAAATCCAAGGCACTGCGAAAGACTCCGACGATGTACTTCTGGAATTGATCCTGATTGAGCCCGGACAAGGCCATGCCCACGGCGTCAGCGCGTTCTGACTTCCATTCCATTTCCCACCGAATCCAGGTGCCCTCAACCGGCTTCTCTTTGGCCCGTTGTTCTGCCGCTTTATCGTAGATCCGGAGATAGGTGTCTGACTGGCGGGACCCCATACAGAGGGTCTTCCCGGTGTCCAAGCCCGAGCCTAGGTCCAAACCTGAAATCAAGCGGGACTGACGGAAATGTGATACACAATTCCCTGCCTTCACCGCCGCATAGATGCGATCGACATCGATCACGCCGTTCCGATCATCGAGGGCCACGTCAATGCGGCCAAAATGTCCGTTCTTCTCAAACACCCACGTCGCCACGTCGTGAAATTTCTGATAGGTCCAGGCACTGATCAACTCTTGGGAGAGATCCACATGTACTTCACGAGGGGCCCAGGTGGCCGCCGTCCCGATCCGACCTAACCCGCCGGCATGCCCGCGTGACAACCAGCCTTGCCGGTAGCCCAGGAAGCCTTTTTTATCCTTGATCCAGTCTCCACCCACCCGTGCGATCACCTCATCGGCGGTGGAGTCAGAGACGGTAAAGCGAAACCAGCCGAGTGAACATGTCCATGCACTCATGAGACCCTCCGTTTAGAACCTTGGAAATTCCGCCCCCGTTTTACCGAACGGGGGCGTTTCTGCTGTGCGCACCGCCGGCTGGCGCCGGCGGTCGCGCTCCGCTGTGTCGTACAATCCTCGGCAACCCTTTCGCCAAAAAGATTCGCTGGACACGCTCCAGATCGAAGTAAAGCATTGCGCTGATGCGATAGGCGGGGATCTCTCCTCTCCAGTACGCACGTCGAATCGATTGCGCGCTGACACCCAATTCCTGAGCCACTTCCTTCGCCGACAACAACGTGGGCTTCATACCTGTCCTTTCTTTCGTCGATGCGCAGAACGGTGCTGACCATATCGTCCTACATCGATCAAGGGAATTAGTCAGATGTATCCAGATATGATCAGCTGTATCCAGGTGCAACAGCGAGACAGCAAAAAGACAACTGCCCGGGGCTCTCCCCTTTGCGATAGGCCCGTTGGATCGACTTCGGGCTCATGCGGAGTTCCGCCGCCAATTCCTTCACCGTGAGCAACTCCTTCTTCATGCTCCGTTCTTTCTGCCGATACCGCTCAGCACCGCGCTGACCATACCGGTGTGTGATGATGCTGGGAAGTACCCTACTTAGGCCTGCTTAGGACAGTGAGGGACAACAGAGGACAACATCTGCTCGCGCAATGTTCGCTTCATCTATATTCTCCTTTACTGTGGCGCATGACGGTGCTGACCTTACCGACACGAGCGGATGAATGGAGCTAGGCAGTTTGCGGCAGCTTAGGGCAGTTGCCGCAAAGGCAGCGGGAGGAGACAGGAATACAAGTTCGATGCACACATATAGGAAGACTCAATATTACAGACGAAGGGCGATCCGATGTCTGCACAGTTGTCGAAAGTGCAAAGTGGAAAAAAGTGAGCCAAAAATCGCGCTCGTGCTGCCAACTGACCCAGATACCAACAACTGGTGAGATTCAGAATTCGCTGCTAAGGCCACGCGCTACAGATATCAACGCGTCGTTTCGAAGGGAGTGCCTAAATGAGCAACGATTCGAGTCACTGCACGAAGCTAAAGAGAGGATCGAGACTTGTCGGCGGGAATACAACGAGAGTCGGCCTCACCGCGCACTACAGGATCGCATGCCAGATAAATTTGCCAGAGCCTACGCGCAGGATCATCTCTGCGAGCCCCTGATTTCAGCTGGAGGCTCTCCCTGGCGATGGTACGGAAAAAGGGAGCCGATCACCATTATGCGCAAGTGACATTCGACCTGGTACAACTAAGGGGGACCAATCATAATATCGTTTACAGAATCCTGGATAGCAGAAGGTAAGCGAGAGCGGACAGAATGGCGGATGCCGGAAGAGTGACGATCCAAGCCAGGACCATGTCACGCACGGTCGTCCAGCGCACGTAGGTCAAGCCTTTGAGCAGGCCGATGCCGATAATGGCCGAGCTGCTGACATGGGTCGTCGAAACAGGCAATCCAAGAGAACCGGAGAGGAGAACCAAAGACGAGGTTGTCAGGTTTGCAGACAGCCCCTCCGCATGATTCATCTTCGTCACTTTCTCAGCGAGGACTTTTGTCACGCGGAGCCCGCCAAAGTAGCTACCGAGCCCCATCGCAATGGCGACCCCTCCGAAGGCGGCAAGCTGGGACGAGGTGCTGGACCATGTAGCGGTCGTGCTGCCGAGCAAAAGCATGGCGACGATTTTCGGCGCATCGTTCGTGCCGCGGGCAAATGACGCAAGGCCGCTGGAGATCCAATGGATCGTATCGAGTCCTACAATCAGTCCCTGTAAGCCTGCTCGGTCGCATTGCGAAGGTACGGCGATGACCGGCTGGCCGAAGCTCGTGGTCTGAAATAAAGTTCTGGTGCCGCCGCGCGCATCGATGGCCACTAACGCCCGCGAGGCCGGCATCACACACACGCAAGCTCCTTCCCATCGCGCGGCCAGCAGACGTACGAGAGGATGGATGAGGAGCGCGACGGTGAGCGCGAGGAATGGACTGAGCAACAATGGCAGGGCAATCTTCTTTGCGATCGCAGGCCAAATCAACGTCTCTCCCGCAAAGGCTATCAAGCCAGTGCCTACAATGGCTCCTGTGAGTGCGTGAGTCGTCGAGACTGGGAGGCCGGTGCGCGAGGCGAAGAGGATCCACGCCATCGCTCCAGTCAAGACGGCCAAGACCACGAAGGGCTGGACGATCGTCCCTGTCTGGATAAGGCCCTGGCTGAAGGTCTTGACCATTGCACTGGCGACGAAGGCAGAGACCCCTGCTCCGAGGGTGGTCCAGATTGTTCCCCAGATGATGGCTGCCTGGTAGTGTGTGACTCCGCTGCCGACTAAGGTCGCGATCGCTTTGGAGACGTCGTTGGTTCCATTTGCGAAGGCAAGAGCAAAGGCGAGAACGAAGGCGAGCAGGGAGATCTCCATTCATAGTCCTTAGGAGGCGACGGATCCGCCGCAAGACGAACCGGATCCAGCGGTGCAGCCGTAGCAGTGGTTGCGCGTCGTGATCTGACGGTGATTGAGTTGCACCGGATCAAAGTCGCGGATATGGGCGGGCGCACCATGGTCCACCGGCAGATCGAGCATTTGGTTGAAGTCGCAGTCGTAGAGGGCACCGTCCCAGCTCACTGAGATTGTGTAGCGGCACATGACGCCGGCTGCCGCAGCAGGGTTGAAGGCGTTAGCCAATCGCTCCATATATTGCTCGTAGTTGCCGCTCTCCAGGAGAAACTCAAGATATCGGCTGATCGGCATGTTGGTGATCGTATAGAGACGGTTGAACTCTACGCCATGGCGGCTTTGTAGCTCTTTTCTGAACTGCGCTTCGAAGGCCTCTTGCTTCGGCGGGAGAAAGGCTCCGACCGGATTGCAGAGCAGGTTCAAAGCGAGGACTTCTTCGTCAACCCGGTCTTCTCGGCCATGTGCTCGGCGATCTGCGACTTCGTCAATGGCTTGCCCATCAGTCTCCTCCGTGTTGTGGTATGAACGCCAACTTGCGCCGACTGTTGTATGGGTGGAGCACGCTCCCTGTCAAGGCTCTAGGGCCAGATGCGCGAGCGGGAGCTCGTGGTAATCAGAAGGACTGGAGCGGTCGGAGTCGGCCCACGCGTTCAGCCTTACCTGGACTGGCTCGCCGGCACAAAACTGAGATCTCAGAGGTCAACATTCAAGCTGACCCACAATCCTCACCGTTCGGCTACCACGCCGCGCTCCCTTGGTAAAATCATTCCGCTCTCAGTTCGATTCCGGGCCAGTGAGTCGCATTTTTTCGTCGCGTGTACGGCCAAATTTTCGTCGCATTCAGAGTGAACGGCCACGGTATGAGCAGGAATCGGACCAGGCTAAGTGTCTGAAACATCAACACGGCATGTGCCTTGCGTACCGAGAGAGGCAGATGTTTGGGATACCCCTCATTCGCAACTGGTTCGATTCCGCCAGGTGTCAGCGAGTGAGGAACACCAACGGAACGATAGCGACGAAGAGAAGGGACGCAGCATGAATCACGCTCTCCAGGATGTCAGGGCTGGTGTGTTACTCATGGTGGGGTTGGCCATGTTGGCCTGTATTTGTGCGGTCGCCGCGTGCAGTACCGTGATGCGTCCGGATCG
>CAMDRK010000140.1 GCA_945906715.1 Nitrospira lenta | reverse complement strand
ACAGCAAGCCCCCGCACTCTCGCCGGCCCTCCTTGCACAGGATTTAATGACTTCCCCCGTATCATGGTTGCCATCCGACAGTACGTTGCTGGCGGCGTGGAGCCTCATGAAACACAAAGGGATTCAACATCTTCCTGTCATGTCGGTTCATGGCACGTTGGTTGGAATGGTATCGAGCCATGACCTGCTGCCCTATGCGCATGAACTGGAATCCGTCAATTCTCCGGAACCGTCCGTCGGGTACAAGCTCGCCCATGTGATGAGAACCCGGATCTTGTCCGCCACCCCGACGACGGAAATCCGCGAGATTGCCCACATCATGCTAGAGGAGCACGTAAGTGGAGTTCCGATCCTCGACAGCTCCCGTCATCTGATCGGCATTCTGACAACCAGCGATATTCTCCGGGCCATCGTCCACCAAAGTCCTCTCGATCTCCGGACGTAACCAAGGCCTCATGCTCTGATTGTCTTCCAGTACTTTTGGGGCCATTAGATTTCGAGGGGCTCACCGCCTGTTCCGGCACACCTTCCTCTTGGGCAAGAACTTCCCCCTCGAACGTACTCCCCCCACCGTAGGTCTGAGCAACCTTCCGTTGACAGCTTAGACTCACCAAAGTAATACCGGTCGTGAAAGGTGGGGGGATCTTCCCGCGTGAGAACGACAGGGGGATGAAGGGGATCAATGACGGTCCTTAACATATTCTTCAGTACGCCGATCGCCTTCGGGCTTTCAGGCCTGGCGCTTTTCGTCATCGGCCTCCTGATCAAACAGAATCGGGGCCGGAAGCTGATGTTGACGCTCAGCCTCTTTCTCTATGCCAGGTATATGGTATGGCGTCTACTCTACACAATCCCCACTGATGACTTGGCCTCTATGGCCCTCGGATCGGTCGTCTATTTGGCGGAACTCTACGGGCTCTGTCAGTTCTGTTTCTTCACCTATCAGTCCTGGTCACCGACGGAACGGACCGCGGCCCCCATCACCACCTATCGCACCGTGGATATCATGGTGACGGTCGTGGACGAGCCGCTCTCGATCCTTCGGCAAACCTTGATCAGCTGTCTCGCACAGGAATATCCCCGCGACCGATATACCGTATACGTCCTGGATGACGGTCATCGCGACGAAGCCCGGCAATTGGCCGCCTCGCTCGGCTGCGAATACATCCGGCGCCCGGACCGACCTCGTCACGCAAAAGCCGGAAATTTGAACCATGCTCTCCAGCTCAGCCACGGGGAGTTGGTCGCGATCTTCGATGTGGATCACATCCCAGCTCGAACATTTCTCAAAGACACCGTCGGGTTTTTTGACGATCCGAAGGTCGCAATCGTGCAAACGCCTCATCACTTCTACAATCCGGATATTTTCCAACGGAACCTGCGCGTCGGCGAGGAGGTGAAGAACGAACAGGCGCTCTTCTTCCGTTCGCTCCAAGCCGGCCGTGATACGCACAACAGTGCTTTCTTTGCTGGCAGCAGCGGCCTTCTCCGCCGGAAGCCCTTGATGGAAATCGGGGGATTCCAGACCCAGACCATTACTGAAGACATTCATACCAGCATGAATCTGCATGCCAGGGGTTACCGCTCCTGCTACCTCAATAAGGTGCTGTCGGCAGGCCTGATGCCGGAAACCTTCGACGGATACTTGAAACAGCGAAAACGCTGGGCCATGGGATGCATTCAGGTCTTGCTCCGGGATAATCCGTTGACCAAGCGCGGGCTGAGCCTGGCTCAGCGGATCGACTACTTCGGATCGATCTTCTATTTCTTCTTCGGTCTCCCGCGCTTGATTTGTCTCCTTGCGCCGTTGGCGAGCCTGCTCTTCTCGACCTCACCGTTGAAAGCCGACATGCTGGAGTTGAGCAACTTCTTCTTCTCGTTCTTTCTGGCCTCCGCACTCGTGATGCGACCGGTCAGCCGGGGATCGCGCAATCCCTTCTGGTCGGACGTGTATGAGGTTGCCATGTGTTTTGCCCTCAGTCTCGTTGCCCTCAAGGCGCTGGCTGCGCCGCGCAAGGAACGGCCGTTCGAAGTAACACCAAAAGGGCAACGGGTAAAGAAAAGCTCCACGACCGAATTGTCCTTGGCCTGGCCTCATCTGATTACATTCGGCCTGCTCGTCATCGGTTTGGCGTTAGGCCTCCGGCATTGGTCGCAAGGCGTCGGCGATCCAGGCTTGCCGGTTAGCCTCTTTTGGGGAAGCGCCAACCTCCTCCTCCTCACTATCGCCCTGTTCGTCGCCAGCGAACAAGCCCAGGGGCGGCAGGGGTTCCGACTCAAACGTGATTTTGCCGGCGGGCTGTTCGTGAACGGAGAAGGAGTCTCGGCACGCGTCATCGACGTGAACGAACAGGGAGCTGCGGTGACCGTAGACCGACCCATCTTTACGCTGCAGGAGACCGTCAAGTTCGCACTGACATCGTCCCGAGGCCTGCTGGTCACAGTCACCGCCCGCATCATCCGACAGGAGCCGAATCCATCAGGCGGGATTGACGTGGGCCTCCAATTCGATGAGCTGGATGAACAGACGCGACAGATTCTGGTCGATAAAATGTATGGGGATCCCATTCCCTGGGAAGACGGCTACCGTATCCAATCGGGGATCGGCAGCAGCCTCCGCTCACTCCTCCAGGCTCTGACCATCCCATGGCGTCCCCTCACCTGGAATCGCCGGAGCATGATTCGCGTCACGGGAGGAATCCTGTGTCAAATCACCGCGCCGTCGTCGGTGTGGCAAGGCCGCGTGGAAGACATGTCCTTCACTGGTGTCAGCGCTCTCTTTTCCGGAACCCCACAATACTCGCTGGCTGGCACCCTGCTGGAACTTCCCGGAGTCACGCTGAAAGTCAGCCCTGTGGGGATGGTCCGCAAACGGAAGAAAACTCTCGTACACTTCCAGGTCGTGAGTATCGAGTCCGGTGAGGAACAGTGGCGTCGCTTGCACGATGCGCACTAACGCTCGGCTTAACTGGGAATCAGGGTGTACGATGGGATCATTGCCTATACACGAGGGAGCCCCTATGGACGAGGACAACCATGTTCTTTCAGCTGATGTACGGCCCGCCCGGTGGTTGATGCGCCCGAGAACGATAGCGAGACTTACGCGACTCCTGCTGGCGGCATGTATCCTGACCTGCCTGCCTCTCGTGAGCGAGGCGGGAGATGTCTTCACGGGGTTTCAGATCGACAATAAGAGCCAGTACTTTGGCTACCTCGGCGTCAGAACCCCCATCTTAGGGAGCTCAGCAGGATCCGGTTTGTTCGTTCAGGCTATGACTTCCGGGCTCGGCTATAGCTTTAAGTCTAATGGGCAACTCCTGGATGCCAACATCCAATCAATTGTCCCGTCGCTCGGCATCTCCACAACGCTCGGCGGCTGGACGCTCTCCGCCCTCGCCGGCCCTCAGCTGCGCAGAATCGAAGAACAGCGGCTGAACGCGAGTAGCACGATCGCCCATCAGGCCGGCGTGTACGGCCAACTTGAAGCGCTCTATTGGCAGGAAAAATGGAACCTCCACGCCATAGGGTCATACGCTGACCTCGATAATTTCTTCTGGAGCCGGCTACGCGGGAAAGTGCTGGCCTATAAGCCCGAGAAGATCTGTTGCGCAACCTATCTCGGCTGGGACGTGACAGGAATGGGTAATGCCGGTTTCCGAGGGATCATGACGGGGCCCATCGCTGAAGTTCAGGTCAGTAAAGTGTTTTTGCTCGTCCGGGGTGGGTACCAACACAATACGACCTTCCACAGCGGGGGTTATGGAGGATTTGAGATCTATTTCCCTTTTTGAGAAGCCCCGTACCTGATCGGCGTCATTTCCAAACAAGATTTGCTCCGCGGCCAGGACAATTACGGGCCGCTCGAATTATGGACCTGATCCCCCGCTCCTGTCAGATCCTCCGAACATCGCCTCCCCTCGAAAGGTCGCCTGCTTTCATAAGTAGAGGCTCGTGTTGAAACTCGCGATATCCTTCCTGTCCACGCTGACTTACGATATCTTTCCTATCTACGCTGAGCGGAGGTAGTGAGGCAGGTGACGAAATGATCGTCCAGCCCTTCGCCCAGCAGGGGAAGGAAGACTCGTCCTGACTCTGATCGATACGCTTTTCAGCACGCCTGTGGCCTTCGGGATTTCGGGCCTCGCGTTGTTTATAATCGCCCTCTTGCTCAAGCAGCACCGCGGCCGCCGCTGGGTATTGGCTTTGAGCCTGTTCCTGTACGCCCGCTATCTGATATGGCGGCTGCTCTACACCATCCCGACCGATGACTCCATCAGCCTGACCGTCGGCATCATCACATACCTAGCCGAACTGTACGGATTGGTCCAATCCTGCTTCTTCACCTATCAGGCTTGGTTGCCGACGGAACGGAAGCCCGCTCCTATTACGATCTATCCAACCGTCGACATCATGGTCACGGTTGTCAATGAACCCCTGCCAATTCTCAGACAGACGCTCATCGGCTGTCTGGCTCAGGACTATCCCAAGGACCGATTCAAGGTCTATGTCCTGGATGACGGTCACCGCCTCGAATCCATGGAGCTCGCGACCGCACTAGGCTGCGAATACCTCGCACGCCAGGACGGGCTGCAGCACGCCAAGGCCGGCAATCTGAACCATGCGCTGGGGCACTCCACAGGAGATCTCGTGGCCGTCTTCGACGTGGATCAGGTTCCAACCAGGACCTTCTTGAAAGACACCGTCGGCTTCTTTGACGATCCATCAGTCGCCCTCGTCCAAACGCCGCACCATTTCTACAATCCGGACATCTTTCAGCGGAATTTGCGCCTTGACGACAAGCTCCACCACGAACAGGCCCTCTTCTTCCGTACTTTGCAAGCTGGACGCGACAGCCACAACAGCGCGTTCTTCGCTGGAAGCGGGGGGCTCTTCCGCCGCAAGCCGTTGATGGAGATCGGGGGATTCCAGACCCAGACCCTCACCGAAGACCTCCATACGAGCATCCAACTCCATGCCCGTGGGTACAAGTCCTATTACCTAAATAACGTGTTGTCCGCTGGGTTGATGCCCGAAACGTTTGAAGGGTACTTGAAGCAACGGAAACGTTGGGCAATGGGCTCCATCCAAGTAATGCTCCACGACAACCCGCTGACCAAACGTGGGCTGACTCTGCCACAACGCATCGACTACTTCGGGTCAATCTACTATTTCTTTTTTGGCCTGCCTCGGGTGATCTGTCTCATCGCACCGTTGTCGAGCCTCCTGTTCGGCGTGTCGCCCCTGAGAACCGACGTGTGGACACTCACGATATATCTATCCTCATTTTTCATCGCGTCCGCGCTCTCCATCCGACCTGTAACGCAAGGGACCCGCAATGTCTTCTGGTCCGACGTGTATGAGACGGCCATGTGTTTTTCATTGAGTCTGGTCGCGCTGAAGGTGATCGTCGCCCCTCGTAAGGAACGGAAGTTCGAGGTCACTCCCAAGGGTGAGCAGGTTTCGAAGAGCACGGCGTCTGAGCTCTCTCTGGCGTGGCCGCACTTGGTCACGTTTGGCCTCCTGGTGTTCGGCCTCACGTTGGGTGCTTACAACCTCTGGCTTGGCAACGGCAATTCCGGCCTCCTCGTCAACCTCTTCTGGGGCAGCATTAATCTCTTGTTGCTAACCCTCGCCATCTTCGTGGCCAGCGAGCGGTCCCAGGGACGGCGAGCATTCCGATTGAAACGTGACTATCTCGCAAAGCTTATTGTAGACGGACAGCCGATACTCGCACAGGTCACAAATATTAACGAACAGGGAGCAGCGGTGGAGCTGGACCGCCCCATCTTTACCGCTCAGAAAACGGTCGCCTTATCGATCATGTCTTCCACTGGATCTATCCTGCGCCTGACCGGCCGCATCATCCGGCAAACATCGCTCTCGCATGGGCGAGTGGAGGCCGGCCTTCAATTTGCCGATTTGGATGACGCCACCAGGCGGGAACTCGTCGAGAAAATCTTCGGCGACCGCATCCCGTGGGAAGAAACTTACCTGTTCAAGCCCGGTCTCATGAGCAGCCTTCGATCGATCGGTCTGGCGCTCAGAGCTCCGTGGCGAGCGCTCGTACGGAATCGGCGACAGACGATTCGGGTTCCCGTGCAGATCGCCTGCCAGTTGCTGACGGCCGCAGCGCCACTCAAAGGGATAGTCCGGGACATCTCCTTCACAGGTCTCTGCGTCGAATTCCGAGACACCCCGAAAGGCTCCTTGGCAGGAAGCCTGCTGGAATTGACCCAGGTAACGCTGAAAGTCAACCCCGTCGCGATCATCCGCCGAGGGACAGCGACGATGGTTCAATTCTGCGTCGAAAACATTGAGCGCGGTGAAGAACATTGGCGCGAATGGCACCATGCTAGTTGGCAGATACGTCTCGCTGACGGAGAGTCGCCCTATATCCGCTAACCCGAGCCTTGTCCGTTAGCTCTTTCGCGTCCGGAGAGATTTCCTGTGCGCGTTATCCGGCGACGCGATCTGTCCATCGAGAGACACACACTAGCGGTGTCTATGAAGGACTTGAAATCTACTTCCCCCTCTAGCCTCCCGCAGATAAACCCTTTCGACACAGCAGAGCTATGATGGCTGGCACCTCTGAGACAAGCCCGGTCCATCTGGTTAGTCTCATGCAACCAAACAAACCAGACAGACCGAATAGACCAAATGAACAAGAAGGGCTGGCAGACTTTTTCAGCATCCTGCCTAGGTTAACCAGGTCCATTGCGCAAAAGTCGCTGCTTGC
>CAMDRK010000139.1 GCA_945906715.1 Nitrospira lenta | reverse complement strand
CACGACCCCGATCGGCAAAGGCCAGCGTGGGCTGATCGTCGCGGCTCCCCGAACCGGGAAAACGATGATGTTGCAAGCCATTGCGCGGGCCATTCTGAAAAACCACAAGGAAGTGACCTTGATCGTGCTGCTCATCGACGAGCGGCCGGAAGAAGTCACCGACTGGCAGCGGCAGGTAAAGGCTGAAGTCATCAGCTCCACGTTCGACGAGCCGGCCCAACGACATGCCCAAGTGGCTGAAATGGTACTCGAAAAGGCTAAGCGGCTGGTCGAAAATAAAAAAGATGTCGTGGTGCTGCTGGACAGTATCACCAGGCTGGCTCGTGCCTACAATACGATCGCGCCGCCAAGCGGCAAGGTGTTGTCGGGTGGATTGGACTCGAACGCGCTCCAGCGGCCGAAGCGGTTCTTTGGGGCGGCCCGCAACATCGAGAACGGCGGGAGTCTCACCATTATGGCGACCGCGCTTGTCGATACCGGTAGCCGCATGGACGATGTGATTTTTGAAGAGTTCAAAGGGACAGGTAATATGGAAGTCCATCTCGATCGCCGTCTGGCCGACAAGCGGCTCTTCCCAGCCATCGATATTGCCCAGTCCGGGACAAGAAAAGAAGAATTGCTGGTGGATAAGGATCGTCTCAATAAGATGTGGATTCTACGCAAGGTATTGAGTCCGCTTGGGACGATGGAAGCCATGGAGTTTCTGATGGACAAACTGCATGGCACCAAGACCAATCAGGAATTCCTGCAGTCGATGAATCGATAATATCCGGCTTGTATCTGGTTACTGGGACAGGGTACAGTGGGAGATCTTCGAATAGGCGAAGGCTGATGATTGTCACGTCGTGGGAGTGTGAATTATGAAGAAGGGCATCCATCCCGTGTATCGGGAAGTCGCAGTGCATTGCGCCTGCGGCAATAAATATAAGACCAGATCAACGGGCGGCGATATCAATGTCGATATCTGTTCGAACTGCCATCCCTTTTTCACGGGGACGCAGAAGATCATCGATACCGAAGGGCGCGTTGAACGATTCAAGAAGAAGTACGCGAAGAAAGACAAGTAGCTCGAGAAGAGGTCATACGAGGGACCCTGCTTCGCTGAGGGGCAGGGTCTCTTTGTTTTTGTGCGGCAAGCGGCTGAGGACGAACTGGCAGGAAACGGAGCCATGGAAGCAGTCTTACTGAAAAAATGGGAAGTGCTGGCGACTCGTTATGATGAGTTGACGAATCAGCTCATGGACCCGTCTCTGATGAGCCAACCTTCGCAGCTACACAAAGTCAATAAGGAGCGGACAGATATCGAACCGGCTGCCAAGCTTCTCGCTACTTATCGAGACAATGCCAGGCAGTTGGAAGAAGCCGCTCAAATTCTTGCAGATCCCACGGCCGGGGCCGAGTTTTATAAGATGGCCATGGATGAGAGCACCGCGCTCGAACGCCAGCAGCACGAGATCGAACAGCAGGCTCAAGAGCTGCTCATTCCCAAAGACCCGCGAGATGAGAAGAGCCTGCTTCTCGAAATTCGGGCCGGGACCGGTGGCGATGAGGCGGCGCTCTTTGCCGGAGCCCTATTCAAAATGTACAGCAAGTATGCCGAGATCAAAGGATTCAAGGTGGATATGGTCGAAGCCACAGAAACCACGGGCGGAGGCTACAAGGGGGTTGTTGCGCTGATCGAAGGTAAGGGCGCCTATAGTCACTTCAAGTTCGAAGCCGGGGTCCACCGGGTGCAGCGTGTTCCCGTCACTGAGGCCAGTGGCCGGATTCATACGTCGACTGTCACCGTCGCTGTGATGCCTGAGGTCGACGAGGTCGATGTCCACATCGATCCCATGGATCTCCGAATTGATACATTTTGTTCCTCCGGCGCCGGAGGCCAGAGCGTCAATACGACAAAGTCGGCGGTGCGGATCACCCATATTCCGACCGGTGTGGTGGTGAGTTGCCAGGACGAACGGTCGCAGCTGAAGAATCGCACCAAGGCGATGCGGACTCTGCGGGCCAGAATCGTCGAGGCGGAGCGTGAGAGGCAGGACGCAGAAATCGCCCAGAACCGCAAGGCCCAGGTGGGTACGGGTGAGCGAAGTGAGAAGATTCGCACCTACAATTTTCCTCAGAACCGTGTCACGGATCATCGTGTCGGCGTGACCTTGCACAAGCTGGAACAGGTGCTCGAGGGTGACCTCGGTGAACTCGTTCAGGCCCTGAAGGCGCAGCGTCAGCAAGAAGTGGGAGCGGTTTGATATGGACGCGGTAGCTCTGCCCCCTCAATCGGCTGGACAGGCGACGCTAGGGGAGATGATTGACGAGGCACGAGGGCTATTGGAACAGGCCGGTATCGAGAGCGCCGGGCAGGAAGCGTTCTGGATCGTGGAACATGTGCTCCGGCTTCCAGTCCACCATATGGTGACTGATCGGGAACGACTGCTGTCTCCCGTCGAGCTGGCGGCTGCGAGGGGGCTGATCATGAGGCGGGCCGGTCGAGAGCCCTTGCAATATATTTTAGGAACTCAAGAATTTTGCGGACTGGAGTTTCATGTGGACCGGGCGGTGCTCATTCCGAGACCGGAAACAGAGCTGTTGGTGGAGTATGCCGCGCAACGAATTCCCGCCGAACGGAAGGCTATCATTGTCGATGTCTGTACGGGATCAGGATGCATTGCTGTGGCGATTGCACGGAAGAGGCCTCATGCGAGGGTGATCGCGACTGATCTCTCGAACCCCTCGCTTGCTGTCGCCAGGCAGAATGCCGTTTGCCATGCGGTAGGGGAACGCATCACATGGCTGGAAGGTGACCTGTTGGGAGCATTGGCGGGGCAGGGACTGGAGGGGCAGGTTGACCTCATCGTCTCAAATCCCCCCTATATTACGGAGGCCGATTGGGTAACACTCCAGCCGGAAGTGCGGCTGTTTGAGCCGAGGGGTGCGTTGGTAGCGGGACCCCAGGGGACGGAGTTGCACGAACGATTATTACACCAATCTGGTCGATACCTGTCTTCCGGCGGTGCACTAATTATGGAAATCGGCGCAGGTCAGGCCCGTGCGATGCGCCGGATTGTCGAGCAGACACCAGGGTACAAATTCCATCGACTGATCTACGACGAAGCAGGGCTTGAGCGGGTGGTCATTGTGGAGCGAGTCGGAGCCTAACAGGATGCTGAAAAAGTCGCCCTTCTCACCCTCCCGACCCAGGCGCGCCGAGACGCGCCTTTTCCCATGCATCGTTCTCGCATCGTTCAGAGGCTCAACGTACCGAAGCGTACGCCTCGCCTCTTCACTCGCTGCGGCCTTGCTGGACGGCCTTTTTGAGCATCCTGCGCGAATGTGGCGTGAGCGCCATGTTCCGTATGAACCAAGTTTTTCTGCAATCTGATAAACGATGGATCGTACAATCATCACCGGCGGAACGCCGCTTCGAGGAGAGGTCCAGATCAGCGGGGCAAAGAATGCTGCGTTGCCGATCTTAGCCTCTACCATTCTCGGCGGCGGCGAGTGTGTGATTACCAATGTGCCTCGCGTGGTGGATGTTGTCACCATGGGCAAGTTGTTGGGCATCTTGGGGGCGAAGGTTCACTATGAGGGGAATCGCGCGGTCATCAACGCTGCGATGATCACGTCGACCCAGGCTCCGTACGATCTCGTGAAGACCATGCGGGCCTCTGTGCTCGTGCTGGGGCCGCTGTTGGCACGATGGGGGGAAGCTACAGTGTCGATGCCAGGCGGATGTGCAATTGGGTCACGGCCCGTCAATCTCCATCTTGCCGGACTCGCCAAAATGGGTGCGGAAGTGTCGATGGAACATGGGTATATTCACGCCAAAGCGAAGCGGTTGACAGGGGCGCAAATCTATTGCGATACGCCGACGGTCACCGGAACGGAAAATCTGATGATGGCCGCATCCCTCGCCCAGGGGACCACAGTCATTGAAAACGCCGCGAAGGAACCGGAGATTGTAGACCTCGCGAATTTTCTCGTAAAACGAGGGGCTCGCATCGACGGCGCCGGGTCGGATGTCATTACGATTGAAGGTGTTCGTGAGTTGCATGGGAGCGATCACGACGTCATTCCGGATCGCATCGAAGCCGGCACGTATCTCGTGGCTGGGGCCATTACGCGGGGGGCGGTGACGATCGATCGATGCCGTTCGAATCATTTGGACGCTTTGCTGATGAAGCTGCGGGAAGCCGGGGTTGAGATACAGGTGGAGAAGGAACGGATTCATCTTAATGCGGTAGCGCGGCTCAAGGGGATCGACATCCGCACGTTGCCCTATCCCGGGTTTCCTACCGATATGCAGGCACAGATGGTGGCCTTGATGACGGCCGCCGAGGGCACGAGCGTGATTACGGAGACGGTGTTCGAAAGCCGCTTTATGCACGTTGAGGAGCTGCGACGGATGGGGGCCGAGATCAAGGTCGAAGGCAATCGCGCGGTAGTGACCGGACCGACCAGCTTGGCCGGGGCTCCGGTGATGGCGTCCGATCTTCGTGCGAGCGCAGGATTGGTCTTGGCCGGACTTGCAGCAGAAGGCACGACGGAGATTCTCCGGGTCTACCATCTGGATCGTGGCTATGAACGGATGGAGGAGAAATTGCGTGGATTAGGTGCGACAATCGCCCGTCACAAAGAGGGTGCGGCTCTGGCTGAGACTCGCTGATATCATGCTGACGATTGCCTTGTCGAAAGGGAAAATGTTGGATCTCACGCTGGACGTGTTTCGCCGGGCTGGCTATGCCATGGGTAGCCTCTCCACCGAAAGCCGTCGGCTGGTGTTCCCCTGTTCGGAGATCGGCATGACCTTCCTGATCGTGCGGCCGACCGATGTGCCGACCTATGTTGAATATGGCGCCGCGGATGTCGGGATTGTCGGGAAAGACGTCTTGATGGAGCAGGATAGCGACGTCTATGAGCCATTGGATTTAGGGTTCGGAGCGTGTAGAATCGCCGTTGCTGCGCTCAAAGGGCAGGCTTCACGCGACCGGCTGTCCTCAAAAATTCGGGTGGCGACCAAGTATCCGAAGATCACTGAGCGGTATTTCAATCAGCGCGGCATACCGGTCGAAATTATCAAGTTATACGGTTCGATTGAACTGGCGCCGTTAGTTGGTCTGGCCGATCGGATCGTCGATCTGGTCGAAACCGGCAACACGCTGAAGGCGCATGACCTTGTCGAAGTGGACTGCATCGCGCAGTCCACGGCCCGGCTCGTCGTGAATCGGGCGAGTTTGAAGCTGAAGCATGCGGTGGTGACAGCGCTGATCAAAAAGCTCAGGGCTGTGAGCAGTACCGCAGCGGGGTCTCGAACCGCTGCTCCACGCAAGTCTTTGCGCGGGGCTCGTCGAACGGTCAGAAAGACGCGTACATGAAGATTGTGGCCTCCACCGAGCGAGCCTTCCTCCCAGCACTCAAGAAAGTTGCGTCGCGTGCCCGCGTGCAGGGGGCTGCCGTGGAGAAGACGGTTAAGTCAATTCTACAGGCCGTGGAACGGGGCGGCGATAAAGCTGTCCTCCGCTATACGAAACAGTTCGACCGTGTTTCCATGAAGGACACGGGCTTACGCGTTACCCCTGAAGAGATCAAAGAGGCGTATTTTCAGATCCGGAAAGACGAGGGCGACGCACTTCGGTTTGCGGCCAAGCGGATCTCGTCATTCCACGAGCGCCAGCGCATCAAGACCTGGATGTATCAGGACAGCGAAGCGACGCTTGGGCAGGTGGTCACGCCGGTCGATGCAGTCGGGCTGTACGTGCCGGGCGGCAAGGCCGTGTATCCCTCGTCGGTCTTGATGTGTGCGATTCCGGCCAAGGTCGCGGGTGTTTCTCGCGTGGTGATGTGTACGCCGCCGCAAAAAGGCCCGATCAATCCCTATCTATTGGTCGCAGCCGATATTGCCGGTGTGACGGAGATCTATCGCGTCGGGGGTGTACAAGCCGTCGGAGCGATGGCCTATGGGACCAAGACGATTCAACGCGTCGACAAAATCGTGGGCCCCGGCAATATTTATGTGGCGACAGCCAAGCGGCTTCTCTACGGCACTGTCGGGATCGATATGGTGGCAGGCCCGAGTGAACTGCTCGTCGTTGCGGATGGCGACGCTAAGCCTGCACATGTAGCGGCCGATTTGCTCTGCGAAGCGGAGCATGATGAAGATGCCCAGGTCTACCTTGTCACCACCTCGGCCCAGTTAGCGAAGGACGTGGTGCGGCTCATCGAAAGCCAGTTGAAGGGGCTCCAGCGGGAAAAGATCGCGGCCAAGTCCATCGCGCGCCATTCGGTGGCCTTCGTGGTCGCCACGATGGATGAGGCTATCGATGTGGCCAATGAGATTGCTCCGGAACATTTGACCCTCTCGGTGGATGAGCCGTTCGACTATCTGGAGAAAGTCCGTCACGCGGGAGCGCTCTTCTTGGGTCGGTACACTCCCCCATCGGTTGCGGATTACGTTGCTGGCCCGAATCATGTTTTGCCGACCGGCGGAACGGCGCGGTTCTTTTCGGCCTTGTCCGTCCACGATTACATCAAGGTGAGCAACATCGTGCATTACACGCGCGAGGAGTTGAGCAAGGTGAAAGATCATATCGTTCGGTTGGCCCATATTGAAGGGTTCGACGCGCATGCCAAGTCAGCCCAGAGCAGGTTCTCATGAAGAAAAACGGATCGGCACCTAGACAGGCATCAATTCATCGTGCGACCAAGGAAACGGATATCTCTGTCGAATGGACGCTGGACGGCAGCGGGCAGGGAAAG
>CAMDRK010000138.1 GCA_945906715.1 Nitrospira lenta | reverse complement strand
CAAGCGGGCGTTAGAAGAGCTTAAGGCGTACTCCATGACCAGGCAAAAGATCATCAATGCCGACGATCAAGAGCTGAAGGAATTGCAACTGGCGATTCAAGACGGGAAATTATCCGATAGCGCGAAGCAAGAGAAGCAAGGTCAGTTCCAGGCTAAGTTGGACGCGTATCAACGTCGCATGGCTGACTTCAATCGCGAGATTCAGCAGAAGCAACGTGAAATGGTGGCGGAATACTCGAAGAAAGTACAGGCGGCCGCGCAGGCTGTGGGAGAGAAGGGCGGGTTCATCGCGGTGATCGACCAGGGGAGTGCGGCGGCGATTAAGATCGTGCTCTATCATCAGCCCGCGTTGGATGTGACCGATCAGGTGGTGAAGGAGTTCGATCGGCAGAATAAATAGTGGGAGGGGATGAGGGCTGATGAGCTTCTGTGCTCGCGGAACGCGCCTGGGTTCGTCTGTCTGGTTGGCTGGTCTTTCTGGTCTTTCTGGTGCTTCTGGATGAATTTCCGGTCCGACCAACCAGATAGACGAGATAGACCAGATGAACCAGATCTCGTCGGACGCGCGCAGTGGAAGCTCAGTCAGCCCCCATCCCTGAGGAAGTAACGAGCAAGCTTGGTCGGATCATTTGAAGTCTTGTCTATGAGGAGGTTCCGAATATGGCTGTGATGGAACAAGCAGAAATTCAATCCATTCTGCCTCACCGGTATCCCTTTTTGCTGGTCGATCGGGTGCAGGAGTTGGAGCCAGACCGGAGGATCGTCGGGTTCAAGAACGTGACGGTCAATGAACCCTTCTTTCAAGGGCATTTCCCCGGACGCCCGGTCATGCCGGGCGTATTGATTCTCGAAGCCATGGCACAAGCTGGTGCCATTCTGGCGTTAAAATCACTGGGGAATGCGACGCGTCCGGTGGTGTTTCTGACCGGTATCGATGGGGCGAAGTTTCGAAAACCGGTCGTGCCCGGTGATCGATTGCGGTTTGAGATCGACGTTGTCAAGAAACGGGCGCCATTCTGGAAAATGCAAGGTAAAGCGTTTGTCGAGGACGAACTCGTCTGTGAAGCCGAAGTGACCGCGATGGTGACTGAGGAGAAAGCCGCGACGTGAATCGATATACGTGAATCGTGGAGGATGGGGTTAGGACGCTTGGCGATTCACGAATAACGATTGACGATTAACGTGAACCGGAGGTTCAGAGTGCAGATTCATTCAACAGCGATTGTTCATCCCAAGGCGAGTCTCGCCGATGATGTGGAGGTCGGACCGTTTTGCCTGATCGGTGAGCATGTCACGATCGGGAAGGGAACCAGACTGTTGTCGCATGTGACGGTCGACGGATGGACGGAGATTGGCGAGCGGAACGAGTTGCATCCCTTCGCCTCGATCGGCGGACCGCCTCAGCACCTCGGATATAAAGGGGAGCCGACGAAGGTCGTCATTGGCCATGACAACATTTTTCGGGAGTATGTCACGGTTAACCGCGCAACGGTACAAGGCGGAGGGGCGACAGTGCTCGGGTCACATAATTTTCTGATGGCCTATGTTCATGTGGCGCATGATTGCCGACTCGGCAGCCATCTCATCATGGCCAACGCGGCGAGTTTAGCCGGGCATATTACGATCGGGGACCATGCCATTATCGGGGGGCTGACGGGTATCCATCAGTATGTGCGGATTGGCTCGTATTCCATGGTCGGCGGTTGTTGCGCCATCACGCAGGATCTCCCGCCGTACATGCGGGCCGCGGGTGGCTATCGCGCGCGGATGTATGGCCTTAACTCGGTAGGGTTGCGCCGCCATGGGTTTTCTCCCGATCGGATCTCGGTGTTGAAACGGGCCTACGACATGCTCTTCCGCTCGAGCCACCGAGTGGCTGAAGCGATTAAGCTCGCCAAGGCCGAGTTCGGAGACCAACCAGATGTCATGACGATCCTGGGGTTTCTCGAAGGGACGAAGCGTGGCATCTGCCGGTCGGTCGGTAAAGATCAAGAGGATGAGGAGTAAGCGCGTGGCATTTCGACCCCAGGTCACCGATGGCGAACGGATTGGGCTCATTGCCGGCAATGGCCGGTTCCCAATCATCTTTGCAGACAACGCCAGAAAGCTTGGCTATCATGTGTCGGCTGTGGCGCATGAAGGCGAGACGGAACCGGAGTTGGCTGGCCATGTCGATCGGATCCATTGGATCAAGATCGGCCAGATGAACAAGCTGATCAAGGCATTCAAGGAAGACGGGGTCCATCAGGCCGTGATGTTGGGCGGAATCAAGAAGACGCATGTCTTTACGACGATCCGTCCGGATTTTCGCACCCTGGCGCTGGCGACGCGGTTGGCGCTCTGGAAGGACGACGACATTCTGCGCGAATTCGCAAAGGAGCTTGAAGGAGAAGGGATTGCTATCTGTGAATCGACATTTGGGCTTGAGGGGATCCTTGCAGAAGAAGGGACGTTGACCACGCGGGCTCCCTCGGAGAAAGAGTGGGAGGACATTCGTTACGGATGGGACGTGGTGCGTGAGATTGGGCGCCTCGATATCGGGCAATGTGTGGTGATCAAAGATCGTGTGGTCGTGGCCGTCGAGGCGGTCGAGGGCACAGACGGAGCCATCAAGCGCGGCGGTGAGTTGGCCAAGGAGGGCGCGGTGGTGGTCAAACGATCGAAGCCGCAGCAGGACATGCGTTTCGATCTTCCGGCCGTGGGGCCTCGGACCATCGAGGTGATGGCGTCGGTCAAGGCCTCCGTCTTGGCGATCGAGGCAGGACGAACCATCCTGTTGGATCGCGAGATCGTGCTGGAGAAGGCCAAGTCTGCCCGTATTGCCATTGTCGGGATCAAGCCGGAGTGATGGGTGATCTGTGATCTGTGATGAGTTTCCGACAAAGAAGCGAGCCAGCGCGCCTGTTCTCTTTCCATCGTCTCAGCACTCAGCACTCAGCACTCCGTACCCTCGGTGTGTCCGATGAAGCCGTTTCGGGCAGGAGTCATTGGCGTCGGACACCTTGGGCAGCACCATGCGCGCCTCTATGCCTCCTTGCCAGGAGCGCAACTCGTCGGCGTGCTCGATCAGTCGGTCGAGCGTGCGCAGGTGGTCGCAGATCTGCATGGGGCCCGCGTCTTTCGTACGGTTGATGAGTTGTTGCCGCAGGTTGATGTTGTCAGTGTAGCGGTGCCCACCTCAGGCCACTATGCCGTCGCAAAATCTTGTCTGCAGGCTGGCAAGCATCTATTGGTCGAAAAGCCGATCGCCGTTACACCCGGAGAAGCGCAGGAGTTGGTAGAGCTGGCCAAGCAGCGGGGCTGTTGCTTACAGGTCGGCCACAGCGAACGATTCAATCCGGTCATGACCCTGATGCGTCCCAAAATCGAAAAACCTGTATTCATCGAATGTCACCGTCTCAGCAGTTTCAGCGAGCGGGGGACGGACGTGGATGTGGTGCTGGACCTGATGATTCACGATCTGGATCTCGTGCTGTCGTTGAATCCAGGCCCAGTTGAAGAGGTACGTGCTGCGGGGGTGGCGGTGTTATCCTCCTCGATCGATATTGCGCATGCCCGTATTCAGTTCCGGAGCGGCGCGGTCGCCAACCTGACCTCCAGCCGCGTGTCGACGAATAAGATGCGCCGGCTGCGCATCTTCCAGCGAGACAATTATCTGTCGATCGATTTCCAGACCAGGCAAGGCATGATTTGCCGGCGCAGCGCCCAGGCAGGGGAGCGGCCGAATGTCGACGTGACGCATTTGCAGGGCGGAGAGGAAGAACCCTTGAAGCTCCAGCTCGAATCGTTTCTTCATGCCGTCGACACTGGTACAAGGCCGGTGGTATCGGGTGAGGATGGGGCGGCTGCAGTGGCTGTGGCACATCAAGTATTGCAAGCCATAGCGGCCTTTGCATCCCGCATTGAAGAAGGGGCAAGGGGATAGTCGGGGTATGGGAAGGGGTAAACGGGATAGAGGGGTAGCGGGGTAGCGGAAGGGCTAGTTGGGGTAAGGGGATAGTGGGGGTAGAAAAGGGGTAGAGGGATAGCGGGGCAAAGATTAGGGGTAAGGGGATATGGGGGTAGCGGGACAAATTGGGGATAATGGGGTAAACGGGATAGATGGGGGAGCGTTACAGACCCTGTATTATTTTATATCCCCTTATCCCTCTGCCCCGTTACCCCCCGTGCCCCCTTATCCCTCTACCCCGTCCCCATACCCCTCTACCCCTGTACCCCGTCCCCCTTACCCCCATACCCCCTTTTTAGAATGAGGATTCTTATAGTAACTGGAGAAGCCTCGGGTGATCTTCACGGGGCTCATTTAGCCAAAGCGATCATGGCGCTCGACCCGAAGTCCCAGCTGGTCGGCATTGGCGGGGCTGCGATGCGCGCAGCTGGTGTGAGCCTTGTACCGGGGGTTCCGCAACTGGACGTGATGGGATTGATCGGGCTGTCTGCCGTGCGCGCCATCCTGCAGCGCGTGCGCGCCATCAGGCGGGTGCTGAAGGCAGAGGCCTGGGATCTTGTCGTGCTGATCGATAATCCCGGGCTGAACTTTCATTTCGCCCGGGTGGCCAAAGCTGCCGGTCGCCGCGTGCTCTATTACATTGCTCCACAAGTGTGGGCATGGCGGCCTGGGCGGATGAAGTGGATTCAGCAACGAGTCGATCATGTCGTCGTCATTCTCCCATTCGAGCAGGAGCTCTATCGACGGGCGGGAGTGCGGTGCACGTTCGTTGGTCACCCGTTGCTCGATTCGGTAGCGCCGCATTACGATCGCGGGAAACTTCGCGCGGAATTCGGTTTGAGCGAGTCCGCCCGTGTCGTCGGATTGTTGCCAGGAAGTCGAAAGAGCGAAGTCGAAATGCTCTTGCCGGTGCTCCTCAGCGCGGCGGCTCAACTGGTTGCGGCTGAACCGGGAACGCAGTTTATCCTGGCGCAGGCCTCCTCAATTGACGATAATCTGATCCAGCCCCTGTTGCAGCACAGTCCTGTGCCGGTCCGCGTGGCGCACGACCAGGCCAGTGAGGTGATGGCCCTGTCCGATGCGTTGTTCATTGCATCGGGCACCGCGACATTGCAGGCGGCGGTAGTGGGGACTCCCATGGTGTTGCTGTACAAGACGACGCCGGTGACGTATAGGCTGGCGCGTTGGCTGATCAACGTCAAATGGATCGGGCTCGTGAATTTGGTGGCCGGCCGATCAGTCGTGCCGGAATTGATTCAGGACGAGGCGACGGCCGAGCGATTGTGCCAGGAAGTCCTGCACCTCTTGCGCGATCCGTCGGCGTATAATGAGATGAAAGAAGGGCTGAGGCAGGTTCGGCAATCACTGGGAGAACCAGGCGCCTCTCACAGAGCGGCGCAGGTGGTATTGTCTGAATGTCGACTCTAGATCGCTTGATACGATTGGTCCGTTACTTGAAGCCCTATCGGGTGCGGCTGGGTGCGGCATTCGCATGCTCGGGGTTGGTGGCCGCCTTTTCGGGCGCCTATGCCTGGCTTGTCAAGCCGGTCCTCGACGAGATTTTCATCAACAAGAACGAAAGCCTTCTGCTGGTGCTCCCGCTCGGGCTCTTTGCCGTGGCGCTACTCAAGAGCGTCTTCAACTACGGGCAAAACTATCTCATGAGTTATGTCGGAAATCAGGTGATCACCGACGTTCGACAGGAGCTGTTCGGCAAGCTCATTCGCCTGCCCGTTTCCTACCACGATGTGAATACATCGGGGCGGTTGGTGTCCCGTGTGGTGAACGACGTCACGTTGATGGCCAATGCGGTGGCGGGCGTGTTGAAAGATATTTTCCAGCAGGGACTCACTTTCCTGGCCATGATGGGGGTGATCTTCTATCAGAATTGGCGGCTGGGCGGTCTCTCGGTGATCGTCATTCCCCTGGCCGTGTTCACGATGGTGCGGATGGGGAAGCGGTTGCGGGCATTGGCGGCAAGCGGCCAGGAGCGGATGG
Source organism: Nitrospira lenta (assembly GCA_945906715.1). Lineage (GTDB taxonomy): Bacteria > Nitrospirota > Nitrospiria > Nitrospirales > Nitrospiraceae > Palsa-1315. Next base: position 863 of record CAMDRK010000138.1, on the reverse strand, counting down.
GGGATATGGCCTCCACACTTCAGGAATCGTTATCCGGCATCCGCATGGTGAAGGCTTATGGGCGTGAAGAGGCGGAGGCCGCGCGATTTCAACAGAGTAACCGTTCTTTTCTCCGTACAACAATGAAGGCGATTCAAGTCTCCTCCCTCGGGTCGTCGCATATGGAAGTGATCGGGGTCGTGGGGGTCGCGGCGATTATTTGGTATGGCGGCTTCCTCGTGATCAACGGCTCGATGACTCCGGGGGAGTTTTTCTCGTTCCTGACGGCGATGTTCATGGCCTATACGCCGATTCGCAAATTGTCTGGTTCCAATAATCAGATTCAACAGGCACTGGCCGCGGCGGAACGGGTCTTCGGCGTCTTGGACCTCAAGACTGAGCAGGATGCGGAGCGAGGCCGGTTGGAATTGCCTCGGATCGCGCAGTCTGTGACGTTCGACGATGTGACGTTTCATTATGAGAGCCAGGCGGTGCCCGCCCTCAAGGATATCAACCTGACGATTCGCGCCGGGGAAATGATGGCCCTCGTGGGCAGCAGCGGCAGCGGCAAGACGACGCTGGTCAATCTGATTCCTCGTTTTTACGAACCGACGGCCGGCCGCATTCTCATCGACGGGATCGATATTCAGTCCTACACCCTCCGCTCGCTCAGATCGCAGATCGGCATGGTGTCGCAAGACGTCGTCTTGTTCGACGACAGTATTCGCAACAACATTGCTTTTGGACGGGCGGACGCGACCGACGACGATATTATCCTGGCGGCGCGATTGGCCTATGCCCATGATTTTGTCGAGCGTTTTCCGCAGGGGTATCAGACAATCGTGGGTGAGAAAGGGGTGAAGCTCTCCGGCGGGGAACGGCAG
>CAMDRK010000137.1 GCA_945906715.1 Nitrospira lenta | reverse complement strand
CCAAAAATGTTCGACGCAGTATACAGCATCTTTTCTATGAATCCTATAAGAAGCAGAAGCCCCAGCGAGAGTCACCGTATTGACAGGCCTCGTGGCGGTCCATTAAAATTCGGAAACGTCATACTGGATTGTCCTTCGATGAACCAAGTCGCCCTCAAATTTCTGTCGATCCTCCTGGTGCTCTGTGTCCTTTCCGTCGGCGGATTGGCGCAGGCTCAGTCGGTCGAGCATGCCGGACACCATGCCCAGCATCAGGCTGACACGCATGGCACCCTGCTCTGCTCCTGGATGTGTGCCGCCGGAGCGGTCCTCGATACGGCGGTGATCACGTTTCAAACCGAACTCAGTCCCATAGCACTCGTCACGCTCCCCCATTTTGCGCAGCCCTCAGTCGAGGCCTGCCGGATTTCTCCCAGCCGCGCCCCTCCGTCTTTCTCTCTGTAATTTTCGTTGCTCATCGGCTCACAGCAGGGCCATATCCGTCTCCCGTGCAATCCACTGAGTGGGTGGCAGCGTGAGGCGGATGGGAACGATTCTTCATAGAGAGAAAGGGTCAGCGTTATTATGGTAGCGAAACGATTCATCCTCGGACTTATCCTCAGTCTTGCCCTCGTTATCTTCTCGTGGCCCGTCGCCCAGCAGGCACAAGCCTCCTGCGGCGCCGTGACCTGTTTCGTGGTCATCGGATCCCAGCAGCAAGTTCCGGTGGCAGGCCTCCTCACGGTCAATGCGATGTACAACTACACTCCCATGCGATTATTGGATGGGACCAATGGGGTCATCGCAGCAGTGGATCAGGCAGACCGGGCGTTAATTTTGGATCATCATCAGGAGACTCGGACCATTACCCAGCAGTCAACGCTCGACCTCAATTATGGTCTCACCGATCGGTTCGGGCTACAACTCACGCTCCCCTATATGTGGCGCACGCACAAACACATCGATGGCCTAGGAGAGGGGGGAGCGAATGGCGAAGGCGATGCGTCGAATTTCTCCGCCAATGGGATTGGTGATACACGTGTTGCCCTCAAGTACAATGTATTGCCCACCATTCGGAGTATGGTGGTGCTGGGATTTGGCGTCTATCTTCCGACCGGCAATACCCATGCTCATGACAGCGCTGAAAAGGTGATGGAGTCGCCTGCACAGCTCGGCAGGGGGCAAGTCGGGTTGAATCCGACGATTTATCAGACCTATGAATTGATCCCTCATCGGCTCAACCAATTTGCATCGGCCAGTTACCGCCACACATTCCGGAACAACGATGGCTATCGGTTCGGCGACGAATACATGCTCAATGCCGGACTGAATCTGGTAGCAACTCCATGGCTGGTTCTCACCGGCCAGGTTAACTACCGCTATCTGGTACACGATAATTTCAGTTCGTCGCTATTACGCTCTGCAACACCTGCTGACGGAGCTGGTTTCCCCGGTGATCCGATACCGATTGACGACGTTATTAAAAACCGCGCGGTGCCGAATACCGGATCGACCTACTATGCCTTTTCACCAGGGTTCCAAGTCGGCTTAGGGCAACTCATTGAATCGAGTTGGACAAACATGACATCGGCCTACTTTTTCGCGCAGATCCCGTTTGAACGGGATTCCAACAACAATCTGGCGCAGGGGACCAGTTACATCTTTGGGCTGACACGCTCGTTCCAAGTCGCAAACCCGTCGTAATCAGAACGTGTGAAGTGAAGGAGGCTCACGTGAAACCAAGAAGAATCACCGCAGTGCTTATGGGGTGGGTGCTGCTCGCTGCCTTGACGGCACTGCCGGCCTTTGACGGCTGGAGCATGGGCTCGCGAGTCCCGACTGTCGGCATGCAGGCCGAGGATTTTCGCCTGACCGATCTGGCAGGCAAGGAACAGAGCCTCGGTCAGTATCGCGGCAAAATTGTGCTCCTGAACTTCTGGGCCACCTGGTGCAAACCCTGCACGACCGAAATGCCGGCGATGCAGGCCAGCTTCGACAAGCTGCACGATAAGGGTTTCGTGGTCATCGCCGTCAACGAATTGGAGGATGACGCCAGAGTGCGCGAGCACATCAAACAGTACGGCCACACCTTCACGGTCCTCATGGATCGCGACAACAAAGTCGCCAATCAATTCGGTGTGTTCGGATTGCCCGTGAGCGTCTTCATTGACCAAGAGGGGCGCGTGCAGGAATACCTCAAGGGTGGCCTGCTGACCGAACAGAAGATCGAAGAAGTCGTCGCGCGGATTCAGAAAAAAGAGCCGGTAAAAGCAGCGGCGCTTCGATGAAAGTCTTAAACCCAGGTGTTCAGGCTGAAGGCTGAAGTGTGAAGAGGCGGTACGGATTGTGACCCGTAGAATTCAACAATGTGTCATCGGAGGGTTCACGCTTTGGCTCGTGGCGCTCAGCGGGATTGTCTACCCGCAGCTCACCGCCCACATGGGGCAGCATGAGCATCACAATCAGGCGACTCACGCCACCGCACTCTGCTCATGGCTCTGCATCGCAGCTGATGCGGTCGAGGGATCCTCGGTCCACATCACTCCCGTAGAACAATTCGCTCTCGTAGAGCAGGAGTTCTTCAAATCACAGGTCAGTGCTCCCCTCACGGTTCAGCCGCCTTCGCGCGCGCCTCCGCTTCTCTAGTCTCTCCATCTCTATATTTTCATTTCTTTCACCATTGGATCGCTCTGATCGGGATTCCTTCGCCCATTTGAAGGAATTCGACCGAAGCTTCCGATGATGTGCGCGTACGGACTACGCCGTTACGACTACTACCCTGTACCGGGAAAGGATATTTCATGACCGTTCATGTCAAACGATTCATCAGCAGCCTCCTGGCCTTGGGGTGCTTGTTGTCCATCATCGCACCGTCCGTTGAAGCGTCTTGCGGGTCTGTGAGCTGTTTTGTCGTGATCGGCTCCCAGCAGCAGGTGCCGATGGCGGGCCGCCTGACTGTGAATGCTATCTACAACTACACCCCGATGGAAGCGCCTTCAGGGCAAGGCGGCGGCATCCCCTTTGCCAATCAGGGCAACCAAACGTTGACACTCGCCAATCTGAACGTGAATCAAATCCGGACACTCATGCGAACCGCAACGTTGGACATGAACTACGGTTTGACCGAGCGGTTTGGACTTCAAGTGACGCTGCCCTACAAGCAAGTGAACTCCGATGCCCAAGTCGGAGGTCTCAACCCAACTCCCTACAGCGATAAGGGTCTCGGCGATATTCGTGTCGCGTTGAAATACAACGTCCTCCCGACCCTGCGAAGCATGATCGTCTTGGGAATGGGTGTCGATCTGCCGACCGGGGACTATGGACAACGGGTGCAGGGTGGATCGCTCGCGGAATCGACGCTCCAAATCGGTCGTGGCAATTTCGGCCTCGTGCCGACCATTTACCAAAGCTATGAGCTGATTCCGCATCGCCTCAATCAGTTTGCCTTGGCGAGCTACCGCCACACGTACAAAAACAGCGACGGGTATAAATTTGGGGACGAGGTGAACCTCAGCGTGGGACTCAACATTATCTTGCTTGAGCAAACACCGTGGTTTGTCCTGACGCAGCAAGTGAATTATCGATGGTTGCAGAACGATTCGATGGATGCGTCGCTCTTCCAGTTTAACCCGGCGACAGGATCTTCGATCTTGCTCGATCCGACCATCAAGTTTCGTGCAGTGCCGACCACCGGATCAACCTACATCGCCTATTCTCCCGGCATTATGCTCAACCTATGGGACTACGCATCGTTCTACTTCATCGCGCAGATTCCCGTGATGCGGGATTTCAACGGCAACCTTGAACAGCAGCGCAGTTATGTCTTCGGACTGAGCAAATCGTTCCAGTTACTCGGCGGGTCATAAGGGCAAGGGATAGATGATCAGCACGTTCTTGCAGATGCGGGCAGAGAATTGGCGAGGCAAATTCTCCCGTGCAATAGCATGCGTCTGCGTGTCGCTCTGGATGGCCGGGTCCGTCTCCACTCTGTACGGAAGCCTCACGCCGCAATGGACGACGCCCCACTGTCCGCAATCTCATTCGAACGCTGCGCATCACACTCATGGATCCTGTGCATGGCACTGCGACGGTATCGATAACCCATCTTCCTCTGGCCGGTCATGGGGACCATCCATTACTCCGACAGGATTCCCCTCCAGGCATCTCAGTGCCACATCGCATGCCACCGTTCTGAACGGGGGGATCACCAGCCGAGGGCCGCCTCGTTCAAGTCTTTTCGCCGCGTCATCAGCATAGGTAACAAGGTCGGCTTCCCACGAGGATGCTGCACGCTCAAATCAAAAAGGATAGGCACATGAAAACGAATAAGAATCGGACAAGAGTTATCACTGGCGCAACAACGGCAATACTGGGGATGGCGTTGATCGGCCTTGTAAGCTGCAGTTCGGGAGAATCAACCAGTGGGACTGTCGCCCCCGGCGGCAGCGCCGGCCTGTCAGGCCCGCTCGCGTTCATCAATAACCGTGGTATTGGTAATCAAAATACGCTCTCGGTTGTCGGCATTGACTCTCAGGGCAATCTGAAAATTGTTTCGACGATGGGAACCGCAAACGAATTCGAGGGAAATGCACTGGGAGACATGCAATTTTCTGCGGGAGAATGGGTGTTTGTGAACCTCGGCGCGGGGAACAAGGTCGCGACCATCGACCCGCTTAGCGGATCGACGCCTATTTTTGAAGCCAACCTGGCTACCGGCACTCGCCCCGTTCACATCTATCGGGATCCGACGGACGGTGAAGTCATATGGTCGATGAACGACGGCGATGCGACGAATGGCAACGACAGTATCCACTGCGGAGGTGTCGGCACCTCGGTCACAGTATTGCACAACTCTCACATCGGCCCAGGCGGAAATCCTCCATTCGTCGTAGGCACGACATGCACCCTCGCGTCGGGCCATGGGGTCACCGCATTTTCCCGCCCCACAGCGGCCGACCAGAATATTCCCAAATACGCCGTGATCACGAACGAAAAAGGCGGCCAAATGGCGTTTCTCGATAACGTTGAGACTTCACCCACGTACCGATCCATGGTCGCCCGCCTGGATCTTTGCACGAACTTGGGTCAGGCAGGGCTGATTCCGGCGGGATCGCCATGTGATAGCGAAGCCGGCACAGCCATGAACGTGCCGTTTACGGCAAATGGCTCAAATCCGCATGGCATTCGCTGGTCGAAGAGTTCCGGCAAGATTTACAGTATCCAAACAGGCTATGGTGAAATCATCGAGGTCGATCCCAATTTAATTGCGCTAGGCCCAAGCGATAATACTAGCGCCATTACGCGAAGACTGAGTTTGACAGGTACACCCTATAGCTCATACGGGATCACGCCCGATGGGAAATTCCTCTTCCTCCGTGGGAGAGATATTACGACCGATCCAGATCACATCATCGGGAAGCTCGCCGTGGTCGATCTCACCGCTGGTGGACCGCTCGCGATTACGGCATTGCCGGATCTTTTAGATGTCGTTCCCTCAACCTTCAAGTTCACGCCAGATGGTCAGCGGATGTACCTGCTGGCGTCGGATACTGCGACGGGAACGGGAAATCAGCTTGTGAATCAGAAGAAGAATCGCCTATTTGTTTTCAACCCGTCGACCTTTCCGGTTGTGCAAACGCCAGTTGAAATCGCCCTTCAGCCAGCCAGCGGGCACAATTTCGACGTGGTAGTCGAGGGGGCCGGCCAAGCAAGTGGAGTTCTGGTGTCAAATGGGACAGCAGGACTTAACGGTTTAGTATCATTCATAAACGCTAATAACCAGCTAATCGGAAACTTAGTCGTCGGGCTGAATCCTGGAGCAGTCATGATCTATGCTCCTGGTGCAGCTGCGGCCGGCAACCAAGCATCGTCATAGTTGACCAGCGGAACGACGATCACGGCATGCCGGAATAGTAGAGCGCATGCCGTATCTGTTGCAGTCTGAGTCGAAGGGGGCAGGACAACCTGCCCCCTTCATACTCCTTAAACAAAAACTACCGTTTTCGCTCCAGCAGCGGCTCAAGCGTTGGGAAAATCTTCTCGACAATCAGGCGATAGCCCTCTCCCGTCGGATGAATGCCATCGGCCTGGTTGAGCGAGGAAGACCCTGCCACCCCATCGAGAAAAATGGAATCAGTGTCAGTTGATATCGCTGTTAGCCGGCACGTTGCGTCGCGCGCTTGCGGTGGGCCGGAATTGCACGGCGCGGGTGGATTGTGGTACGCAGAGGCTGGTGACGATTCAACAGGAGGGGAGATCATGAATACAATCATCAAGTTTGGCTGTCTGATCGGAATCGTTTCTGCGATGGCGACGCCCGTCTTCGCGGGCGAGGAGAAAGTCATGATCATGCTCGGCGGCAAGTACTGCGATGCCTATTTGGGTAATGTCCAGGATGCGCTGACGAAAGTGGCCGGCGTGAAGGCGGTCGATTTGAAAAGCATGAAAGGCCACGCGGTGGTGACCGTCGAATCCGGCAAGGTGAAGCCAGAACAGCTAGCCACAGCAGTCAACGGCGTGAAAGGAGATAGCTGGTATTGCACGGGCGAGGTCATGAAGTGAGGGAACGCCATCCGGGCAAGATGCTGAACAAGTCCGCCAGTGCCACAGACCGTGGCGCGTGAAGTACAAGAAAGGCGAGGTCCGAAGTTCCGGGAACCTCGAACTTCTGGCCTCGAACCCTCGCCCGTCCCCGTGTGCCTTTTCCCAAGCCGCCTTCACCGGTTTCGCTCTAGCAGCGGCTCAAGCGTTGGGAAGATCTTCTCGACAATGATGCGATAGCCTTCTCCGGTCGGATGAATGCCGTCGGCCTGATTGAGCGAGGACGAGCCTGCCACCCCGTCGAGAAAAAATGGAATCAGCGTCAGACGGTA
>CAMDRK010000136.1 GCA_945906715.1 Nitrospira lenta | reverse complement strand
AACGGGAATGGAAATTGGAGATGGACGTCGATTATGTGGGATGGAAGTCTGTTCGGAATCTCGATGTGACCTTGGGGAATGGGATGACGATCGCACAGCCGCAGAACTGGCGGAGCACCTACGCCGTGATGTTGGGAACCGAATACAAGTGGTTGGCGCTTGAATCGTTTCCGAACTGGGAGATGGCGCTGAGGGGCGGTTATACCAACCAGCAAAATCAAATGCCTGATGTAACCTATGATCCAGGAATCCCTTCTTCGGATCTTCACGTTGTGGGGGGAGGGCTCGGATTGTTGTGCAAGGAGCAGGGATCGTTTCTGGGGCTGATGCGTTGTGGAGATATCGGTCTAGGCTCGCTGAAACCCAAAGCGATCGGACTCGACCTTGCGTTTCAAGCGGGGCTCTACGAGGATCGTACGGTCCAGGGCAATCGCATCCCGACCGTCGATGGGATCTATAGGACCACGTTGTATTTGGGTAGTGCGACGATTCGAATGGTGTATTAACGGATAGGCGAGATGCGCGGGGCGGATGAAAGTTCGAGGTTCGAAGTTCTGGGTTCGAAGTTCCGAATACCTCGAACTTCGAACCTCGAACTTCTGATTGTGCCCGTCTGGTGCGTCAGGCCGATTCGTAGAGCCGTGGAACGCGGGAGCCTATTCCGCAGAGGACTTCATAGGGGATCGTGCCGATCCAGCTTGCCACTTTGTCCGCCCAGATCGATTCATTTCCCTGCTGACCGATCAGTGTGACGGTCTCGCCCACTTGCACCGGCGCGAGGTCGGTGACATCCACCATGATCATATCCATGCAGACCAGACCGACGATTGGGGCGCGCCGTCCCTGAATCAAGACTGATCCGCGATGGGAGAGCCGCCGGCTATAGCCATCGGCATAGCCGATCGGCAGTACCGCGATGCGGGTCTGTCGTTGCGCGACGAATGTTCCGTTATAGCTGACAGAGGACCCCTGTGGAATGGTCCGCAGTTGGGCGACTGTGGTGTGAAGTGAGAGGACGGGTCTGAGGTCGGGATCTGGTATTGATGCGGGCAGGGTGTGATACCCATAGAGCATGATGCCCGGGCGCACGAGCGAAAATGCGCGGCGGGAAACCTGACGATGGCGGCACTGTTTGCCGCATGCACCAGCGGGACAGTGAGACCACGTAGTCGGATTTGTTCCAGCAGGGCATTAAATGATTCGAGTTGCCGTTCCGTAAAGGTACTGTCTGCTCCATCTGCATCGGCCAGGTGGGTCATTAGCCCTTCAACTTTGAGGGGACTGTGCAAGAGAGGGTTGTCGAGGACTGTGAGGAGCTCTTCCAGAGAAAATCCTAGCCGGCCCATCCCGGTTTCGACCTTGAGGTGAATCGGGTAGGGAGCCGGCTGTGAATGAGCTGCCTTGGCCAAGGTGGGAAGGATTCGCCCATCGCTGACAACCGGGGTCAGCTTGTGCGCGATCAGGTCGGCTATTTGTTCCTCAAAGAGCGCTCCCAGAACGACGATCGAGGCTGTGAGACCGGCTAGACGGAGTTCGATCCCTTCGTCGAGAGAAGCGACGGCAAACTGTCCGATGCCTTGGCGGGCAAGTGACTGAGCGATCTCGACCGCTCCATGTCCGTACGCATTGGCCTTGACGATCGCCATGACCTCGCAGCCAGGACAGAGGTAGCGCTTGATGCGAGAGAGATTATGGGCAAGTGCCGCGAGATTGACGGTGGCGTAGGTGGGTACCAAGGTCGAAATGGAGGTCACACTTCCATGATTTCTTGTTCTTTTTTCTTTACCACGTCGTCGATTTTTTGAATGTACTGGTCGGTCAGCTTCTGGGTGTCGGCTTCGGACTTTCGCAGTTCGTCTTCCGTGAGCTTGGCATCCTTTTGCAGTTTCTTCAACTCTTCGTTGGCATCTCGACGAAACCCTCGTATGACGACTTTCGTGTCTTCACCGTGTTTTTTGCAGATCTTGCTGAGTTCTTTGCGCCGTTCTTCGGTGAGCGGCGGAAGGGGAACGCGAATGAGCTTTCCATCGTTGGACGGAGTGATGCCGAGGCCCGATCCCGCCAGGGCCTTTTCGATTTCCTTAATCAAAGCAGGTTCCCATGGCTGGATGGTGATGAGGCGGGCCTCCGGAGTTGAAATACTGGCGACCTGTTTCAGCGGGGTCATCGTGCCGTAGTAGTCGACCCGAACGCCGTCGAAGAGGGCGACTGACGCCCGGCCTGTCCGCAAGCCGGACAAATCACGCTTGAGATGTTCCAGCGCGGACTCCATCTTTTCCGTGACCTTTTGATGTATGGCAGCAGGGTTGGACATGAAAGACTCCCCGGAATGTCAGCGGCGATCGGGGGTGACAAAGGTTCCGATCGCTTCGCCGGTGGCGATGCGTTTGAAGTTGCCTTGTTCTTTCAGATTGAACACGATGAGCGGAAGGTTGTTATCCATGCAGAGGCTGATGGCCGTGGCGTCCATCACTTTTAAGTTCTGATTTAAGATCGAGAGAAAGGAGATGGTCTGATACTTCTTGGCGGTGGGATTCTTCACGGGATCGGCATCGTAGATCCCGTCGACCTTGGTCCCTTTCATGATGACCTGGGCTCCGATCTCCATCGCCCTGAGCGCTGCTGCGGTATCGGTTGAGAAGTAGGGATTTCCTGTGCCGCCCGCGAAGATGACGACGCGTTTTTTCTCAAGATGACGAATGGCGCGCCGGCGGATATACCCCTCAGCCAGCTGACGCATTTCGATCGCGGACTGGACTCGCGTGATTATGCCGGCGCGCTCAAGCGCATTTTGGAGGGCTAAGGCATTGAGCACGGTGGCGAGCATCCCCATGTAGTCTGCGGAGGCTCGCTCCATGCCGGATGCGCTGGCGGCAATACCGCGAAAAATATTGCCGCCTCCGATGACCACGGCGACTTCGATGTCGAGAGCCACGACGGAGGCGATTTCCGAAGCGAGGCCCTCAAGGATGGATGGCTGGATGCCGTAACCCTGCTCACCGGCCAACATCTCTCCGCTTACTTTGAGGAGGATGCGCCGATAGTTCGCAGAGTTCATGCTTCGCCTAATTGGTACCGTGTAAAGCGGCGGATATTCATGTTCTCACCGATTTTTGCGATCTTCAGCGCAAGGAGATCCTTGATGGTGACGGCGGGATCCTTGACGAAAGACTGTTCAATCAAGCAGCTTTCCTGAATGAACTTTTCCAGCTTGCCTTCGACGATTTTCGGCCATGCAGCCGGGGGCTTGCCCATTTCTTTGGCCTGTCCTTCATAAATCGATCGCTCTTTCTCGATGAGCGAAGCGGGAATTTCCTCCCGTTTGACATAGGAGGGTTTCCCGGCAGCGACCTGGAGGGCCAGATCGTTGACGAACGATTTAAACTCTTCATTGCGGGCCACGAAGTCGGTTTCACAGTTGACCTCGATGAGCACACCGATTTTTCCGCCCATGTGGATATAGGCATGCACGAGGCCTTGGTTGGTCTCGCGGCCTGATTTTTTCAGCGCGGCGGCCAAGCCTTTTTGGCGCAGGTAATCGACGGCCTTCTCCATATCGTCGTTATTCTCGGTGAGCGCTTTTTGGCAATCCAGGATGCCGGCGCCGGTTTTTTCTCTCAGTTCTTTGACAAGCTGACTTGATCCAGCCATACGTAACGGTCCTTCTTGATCAACAGTGAGTAATGTTGTCGAGCCTGCGATGTCCGGCGCTATGAAGCCGGGGCGCTCGCCACGCTGACGGCCGCGGCTTTGTCTCCTACTACGGGAACGGGTTTGAACTCCGCTTCGTCGCGCTGGGTCCTCAAATGAGCGCCTTCAATGCAGGCGTTGGCAATAAGAGAGGTGATGAGCTTGATGGAGCGGATTGCGTCGTCGTTTCCAGGGATCGGGTAAGTGATGTGGTCCGGGTCGCAGTTCGAGTCCAGGATCGCGATCAACGGAATCTCCAACCGCTTCGCTTCCTGTACGGCCAGGTGTTCGATGCGGGTATCGAGGACGAAGACAGCTCCTGGCACACCACGCATGTCCTTGATGCCGCTCAGATACTTCTGGAGCTTGACGATCGCTTTCTGCATTTTCATGATTTCTTTTTTCTTCAGGCCGTATTGGCTGGGGTCCGCCAGCTTGAGCTCCATCTTCTTCATCTTATCGATGCTCTTCCGTATGGTCTGGAAGTTCGTGAGCATCCCGCCGAGCCAGCGCTGGTTGACGAAGAACATGTTGGCACGCAAGGCTTCTTCTTCAAGGATTTCAGCGGCCTGCCGCTTAGTTCCGACAAACAGCACCGTTTGGCCGGCGGCCACGGTGTCGCGGACGAAGGCATAGGCTTGTTCCATCCGAGCCAGTGTTTGCTGAAGGTCGATGATATAGATGCCGTTGCGTTCTCCAAAGAGGAACTTCTTCATCTTCGGGTTCCACCGGTTCGTCTGGTGCCCGAAATGGACTCCTGCTTCTAACAATTCCTTGATTGAAACCACTCCCATGCCTTCACCTCCCCTCAAGACTTGCAGAGCGCCTACTGACGCAGGCGAGGGGGACTGGCCCCCTTATTCTCAAGTCGAGCGACGTCCGTGACGTCGATATGAATTTGATACTGTTCCTCCACGCACGAGATTGTGCGGAGAGGAGACGGCCCCTAAGCGTCAAAGCCTTGGCACGGTATCATGCTGGCCGTCAGCTTGCAAGACCATCGATGGTCCATTGCTCCCCCCTCCGACCGGATGTTAAGATCGCGCAACTATTGGAGGAAACCTGTGCCGAACATTTTGCTATTAGTCTCACCAAGCTGCGGGGCCTGTCCTTCGGCCAAGAGTCTGTGGAAGCAGTTGCGAGTGAAGTATAGCTTTAGCTATCGCGAGGTCGATATCACCACTGAGGATGGACGGAGCCTTGCCGATCGGCATGCGGTCAGGGCGGTGCCAGCCACTATTATCGATGGGCGGCTGACGTTCGTTGGTGTGCCGAGCCGGGAAAGTGCCGAAAAGGCCTTGTTACTCAAGATGAAACCGCGCGAATAGGGGAGAAGGATAACTCCATGGCTGACGATGACGACTTTGAACTCCCCGAACTCCCCGTTATCGACAAGGGGCCGCCTCCCGAGTGCCCTATGTGTGGCGACCCGATGGGGTTCATCGATGGCGACTGGGGCTGTATGGATTGCAACGGTGAGCTGATGGGGCCGGAAACCGGATAGCTCACGCAATAATGTGGAATGGTCAATGGTGAATGAGTGTCGATCCGACATTTGCCATGCACCATTGACCATTTACCATTGACCATTTCTTATGTAGATGCTTCGCATTGTCACCGGGCCTTTTCATCCTGCTCTCGATCGTGCATTGGTCGAAGATATTCGGTCTTGTAAGACCGGCAATCCCTTTGCTCCGCTCGCCGTCATTGTCCCCTCGGCCTCCCTGGTCGAACATCTAAAAGAAGTACTCACTCGTCATGAGCCTCGCGCATTCCTCAATGTACACTTTCTAACGTTTCACCAGCTGGCCCTCCGTCTACGGGATGATCTCTCGCCGGTCTCTGCGGCCAATCCGGGGTCGCTGCTGCAACTGGTCGACGATTTCTTCTGTGAGCAATTGGTGCGGCAGGTGGTTCGGCGCAAGCTTCCAGGGCTTGAACCCCTCACGCGGCTGCCGCCCTCACCAGGAACCTGGAAAGGTCTCTGGGCGACGGTGCGCGACTTGAAAGACGCGGTGGTTGCGCCGGCGACGGCATTGAAGGCTCTCGCGGAAGGGGTGTTTGAGGAAGAAGACCAAGTCTGGCTCCATTCCATATTTACGCTGCATGCGGCCATCAAGGAAGCCAGCCGGTCGCTCGGAGTCGGTTCTCCGGATGACCTGGCTGCCTCACTCAGCCAGGACCTCTCAGGTTCCTCGTTTGTCACCGGACTGCAACGCCTGTTCTACTATGGCTTCTACGATCTCTCGCAGGTCCAGCTGTCATTTTTCCAATCGGTCACGCGCGTTGTGCCGACCACGTTGTATTTTCCATTGCAAGACCGCTCGGCCTTTCGCTTTGCCCGCCAATTTTTCGAGCGCCATCTTCTTCCTCTAGCAGACAGTCATGAGGATCGGAGTGGAGAGGGGGACCGAACCGCAACATCGGAACTGGTTGAACTCTCCGTAACAAACGTGATCGGGGTTGAGGAAGAATTGGCGACGGTCTGTCGTGAAATCCTGACCTTGACCGAGGTGAACGGCTATCGTTTCGATGAGATCGGAGTGCTGGCTCGTACGCTGGAGCCCTATCAGGCTCGGCTCCAGTCGGTGTTCGATCGTCATCTGGTGCCCTTCACGTCAACGGCTGGGAAGCCGCTGGTGCGGGAACCATTGGTCAAGGCTCTCTTGCGCCTGGCATCGCTCTCATTGAACGACTTCGACCGCGCGGCCATGCTGGATGTGATCACAGCCCCTTTTTATCGTCGCTCACAGGGCGCTGACTCCTCCAGCACGAATCTCCGGCCCGATATCTGGCGTTCGCTGGTCTACACCTTGGGTATTACGAAGGGGGAGGTGGAATGGAGGCGGTTGGGATCGCCTGCCAGTTTGTCGATCCTACGCGATGCAGCGGCAGGATCTGACGAAGACGATGTGACAAGGGTTGGAACATTCGAGGCGACTCAGCTTACATACTTGTGGGACATCGTGTCGCAACTGATCCATGACTGCCGGGCTATTCCAGCGCAAGGATCGATTGGAACCATGACCGAGGCATTTCTTGCCCTGGTGAAATCCCATATTCACGTGCCGGACCTATTCGATGGAACATCAGCCGAGCAGTTCGAACCGACAGCTCTCACTGAGGTTGGCTTGCTGATCCGATCTGCTCTGGACCGGCTGCTGGAATTGGACCCGCTAGG
>CAMDRK010000135.1 GCA_945906715.1 Nitrospira lenta | reverse complement strand
CGACGACCACGGGACCACTCCCAACAGAGAACGTGGGGCCCCGCCGCTGCCGTCAGCGACCGCGACAGAGGCCGAGGAGTCGGCGGCCTCTCCAATATGGCGGCCACTGCCCCTCTGACCATCAGTCGTGAATAATGCGGGTTAGGCATCAACTCTGGCTTGTTTCTCTTTTTTCCAGGCTCCCCAGGCATAGAAAAACCCCACTGGAGCGCTGATGAGGCAAACCCATGCCAGAGGAGACGATTCTGCGAACAGCCAACCGGCAAGAGCGGTATAGATCGCTGCTCCGATAAAGTAGACATACCAAGGAAGCTTGTCTTTCTTTTTCAAAGGTGCGTCGGTTTGCGATGTCACGAAGCGCAGGCCGGCAGGTTTCAGAAATGGCATAGACATTGTCAGCCTCCTCCCTTTGGAATGGTGAACCATGTGCTCGCGGGCTGGAGCGCCCGGCTTTCTACGAACGGACGCCTGCCCACCGATTCCGCAGCCACTTCGATCGTAGGAGCTTGTAACCGAGCCAGGCGCATAACAGCACGCCGAGCAGTGGTGCCACCACGGAATTCACCAACTTCTGATAATCGATCATCTGAACCCGCAAGAGATACTGGTAGCGCGAAGGATTTCGCCCCTCCGCCGTAATGATGACCCTATACAGACCCTCGTCCAGCATGGTTTCGCCACTGACGACTCCGGTCGGATGGTGGCTCGGACGCCAGTCTGCCACTGTCTGAGCTTCTGCCTCATTACTCCCGTTCCCCTTCAGGATCCGCAGACCTACCGGCACGTTACGCAGTGCCGGGTCTACGAGGTCCACGACCAGGAAGGTCTCGCCTGTCTTGGGAATGTCCGTGCAGTATTGAGCTTTCAGCTCGTGCTGCGGTTGGTAGGTGCTGAAATGCACTGCGCTTTCACCGACCCAGCGCACGCAAGGGTCAACTTCCAAATCCGCTCCGCCATGCGCAGCGGCTGTGCCGGGGTACAGTGCAACAACAAGAAGGAGCACCATAGCGCCTGCTCGTGTCATGTTCTTAATCATGGTCAACCCTCCTGTTTCGGACCCTTGCCAAGCTCTGATCCATGTTGCTCTCCTCATCACTGCCGACAGGCCCACTCCTTGCTCTGGTCATCCGGTTCTGTTGCTTACTGAGGAGACAGGCCCCTCCGGGGTGTTAAGAGGGGCCCATCTACCTCAGCAGGAGACGCCGTGCTGACTCGCGGCGCCACCAATTCTCCAGATATAAGTGCGCATGGACGAAGCGTCCTTACACGGTTGTCAGTGCCGGGCTCGATGCCGCTGCCTGCGACGTGAGGCGTCGATGTGCAGCAATCACGAGATCGACAATCGCCCCACAGTTGATGCAGCGCTGTCCCCAAAATCCGTCGCCACCAGACCCGAGCACAAAGTCTTCAAACTCCTCAAACACCATCAATCCCCCACAGCGTGTGCACCTCATCGCATGCCTCCTTCCTTGATGGGGTCTTGCGTCAGATACTTCGCACCTTTCCCACTGGTCTTTCTGTTACAGCTTTGAGCATCTGCATATGTGCGTTTGCGCCTCAGTGCTTGTCCATGATGGCTTTAAGCTCACTGCCGCTGATCACCTCGCGATCGAGTAGGACTTTTGCTCCTTCGATGAGTGCGCGTTTCTGTTCAGCTAAGAGCCATTTCACGCGGTCGTATTGCTCATCAATGATCCGGCGTACTTCACAGTCGATCTCACGGGCGGTCTCCTCCGAGTAGTCGCCCTTCTCCAGAGGCGCCTGGATCTGCATCAAGAGGGGCTGGCGTTCACGATCAAAGGTAACGGTGCCCAGCTTCTCGCTCATCCCATAGGACTTGATCATGCTTTTGGCAATGTCCGTGGCCCTGACTAGGTCGTTCTGCGCGCCCGTAGAGGCCTCGCCGAAGATCAATTCTTCCGCATTCCGCCCTCCGAGTAAGACGGCAATCTTGTTTTCCAACTCCGTCTTGGCCATCAGGAATCGATCTTCGGTCGGGAGCTGAAGGGTATAGCCCAACGCGGCAATGCCGCGAGGGATGATCGAGATCTTCTGAATCGGGTCTGACCCTGGAAACGACAATGCCACCAATGCGTGGCCCACTTCATGGTAGGCGACTCGTTCCTTCTCCATCTTGTTGAGGACCCGGCTCTTCTTCTCCAATCCGGCCACGACCCGCTCCACCGCTTCTTGCAATTCCGAGTGACCGACCTGCTCTTTATTCCGACGCACGGTCAAGAGTGTCGCTTCGTTGATGATATTGGCGAGGTCGGCGCCGGAGAAACCGGGAGTCATCGCGGCGATCACTTCGAGGTCGGCATCGGGGCCCAGGACCACCTGCTTCGCATGGACACGCAAGATGGCCAGGCGCCCGATCTTGTCCGCACGATCGACCAGTACCTGACGATCGAATCGGCCGGGCCGCAACAATGCGGGATCCAGGATTTCAGGCCGATTGGTCGCCGCCATCAGAATGACGCCGATGCGGGGATCGAAGCCATCCATCTCGACCAGCAGCTGATTCAAGGTCTGCTCACGCTCCTCATGCGCCATAGGTCCCGCCCCGCGGGCTTTCCCGATCGCATCCAGTTCATCGATGAAGATAATACAGGGCGCCTTGATCTTCGCCTGCTCGAACAGATCTCGCACGCGGGAGGCCCCGACCCCGACAAACATTTCCACAAACTCGGACCCGCTGATGCTGAAAAACGTCACGCCTGCCTCTCCTGCCACAGCGCGAGCTAGGAGCGTCTTGCCGGTTCCAGGGGGACCGACGAGCAAGATGCCTTTCGGAATCTTTCCTCCGAGCCGCGTAAATTTTTCCGGCGTCTTGAGAAAATCAATCACCTCGCCCAGTTCTTCCTTCGCCTCCTCCACGCCGGCTACATCCGCGAAAGTCACTTTCGTATCCTTCTCCGCATAGATCTTCGCCTTCGACTTCCCCACGGTCATGAACCCTTTTTGACCCTGTCCAAGCCCCTGACCGAGGCGCCGAATCACAAAAAACCAGATACCGCCAAAGATCAGCGCAGGAATGACCCACCACATGATGTCTCGCAAGAACGTACTCTCAATCATGCCGGTGAACTTGACGTTGCGTACATTGAGTTCCTTGACTAAATCAGGATCTTCAACCCGGACAGTCGTAAACAGCTTCGGTTCTTTTGATCCTTCTTCCGGTTTCAGTTTCCCGAGCAATGACTGACGAGTGACCGTGACTTCCGCCACATTGCCGTTCGCCAGGAGCGTCTTAAATTCGCTATACGGAAGCTCTTCAAGCATCTGCATGGGCGTGAGGAAATTGTGCACGAACATGACTGCCCCAATCGTGAGAAAGGCACACAGGACCGAAAAGGAGATTTTTTTATTCACTGGCATCGCGATGAGTTCCTTTCTGTGTCACGACCCTAGGTGGATCGAAGGATTGGGGCTGTTGCGCTCACGCTCCTGTTTGACGTGTTCCCTTTGGGGTTTTTGCTGACGTGCTAAGGCGACAGAATCTTGATACGCAATCTGGACATCTGGGCATCCGCCCAAGCTGAGCATTCCCTTCTCAGCCTTTGAAGTAACCAGTTGCAAGCACCAGACACATCAAAATCACGGCACCAAGAATGATGAAAATGAC
This sequence comes from Nitrospira lenta, assembly GCA_945906715.1. GTDB lineage: Bacteria > Nitrospirota > Nitrospiria > Nitrospirales > Nitrospiraceae > Palsa-1315. The sequence continues at coordinate 3,288 of CAMDRK010000135.1, read as the reverse complement.
CCCCTTCATGGTGGGAACTCCTTGTTGAAAAACTATAGATGGCATTAGCATTCGGCATTAGGGCCTGAGGAGGCCCGTTGCCAGTGCCAGGCACATCACAAGCACACCACCAAGAATAATGAAAATGACGCCCTTCATGGAGTTATCTTTTTGTTGAACAGTAGTTTTTAGCATTGGAATTCCCTCCTTATGTGCGTGCGTCGTTGTTGGTTGTCAGAACGGAACCGCCCTATCCTTTCCTGCCTTTTTCACGGATCATCCACTCCTGGATGTACGGCCAGCTATTGAGGAGCTCGACACCTCCTTTCTCGCAGGCATTCAGAAATCGAACGATCTCGACGTCCACGAGCGTCACTCCGTTGAGGTCCAGCACAATCCGTGACCGAGCGCTTTCAAGTTGCGTCTTCAATTCATCCAGATGCTTCGATTGCAGCCGACCGCTGACCCGAATCATCGTCTTGAGTCTGTCGGTTTCTTTTTCAATCCGTATCGTCATGTGCAACTCCTGTGATCTCGATGACAATAAGTAGTGCAATGAAAAGACCAATTGTAAGCCGTTGATATGCTTGTGCTTAGAGTGGGAGCAGCTGCCGAAATATCAGCATATGCCGAATGATCGGCAAAAGAGACAGCAGTATCCGGTGAAGTTCTAATTCCCAGAACCGATTGCGTGGAACGTGGTGAGAGGGGGCGGAGTCAGAAAAACAGTCTAACCCAGAAGGAAGGATTCTAGAGAGACCGGTTCTTACGGTTGGCGTGCGAACAACATTCGACTTCTTTATCGTGCGTAGTCGGCTTGTCGAGTTTTGAACCGATGCTTGTTAATTCCCAGGGCCGTGATTTTTGACTCAAGCGTCTGCCTCGGGAGTCCGAGCTTGGCAGCGGCGCCAGTAGGACCACTGATCCGGCCTCCGCAATCCGCCAACGCCGTTTCAATGATGTCCTTTTCATGCTCGGCAATCGCGGCGCCTAAGGGAACCACCGACCCTGAGAGCCTGTGTCCTTCCGGTTTCAGCCAGGTCTCGTCGACAGAAAACGTTTCGCTCTCGCACAGCACGACAGCCCGCTCGATGACATTCTGCAGCTCGCGAATGTTGCCGGGCCAATCATAGGCCTGAAACAGCTTCAGCGTCTCTTTCTGTATGTTCCTGATCTTTTTCCCGGCCTTCTTCGCATAACGTTCAATCATGTAGGTGACGAGTAACGGAATATCGTCCACCCGTTCGCGTAGCGAGGGTATCTGGATGGGAAAGACATTCAGCCGGTAGAAGAGATCCTGGCGAAATGTGCCTGCCGCCATGGCTGCCTTCAGGTCGCGGTTGGTGGCGGCCAGCACCCGCACGTCTACGGGAATCGGTTGGCTGCCCCCGACCCGTTCAATTTCCTTTTCTTGAAGTACTCTCAACAGGGCGATTTGGGTCTCGGCCGGCAGGTCCCCGATCTCGTCAAGAAAGATCGTCCCGCCATCGGCCAGCTCAAACCGTCCCAGACGCCGTTGCAGTGCACCGGTGAAAGCGCCCTTCTCGTGTCCGAACAGCTCGGAGGCGATGAGCGGAGCAGGGATCGCCGCGCAATTGACGCGAATAAGCAGCCGGGATGCGCGCTTCGAGCGCTTGTGAATGGCCCGAGCTATCAGCTCCTTGCCCGTCCCGGTCTCACCCAGCACGAGCACCGTCGAATCCGACGGCGCGACTTTGGTGACTTGAGTCAAGACTTTGCGGATGACTTCCGATGAACCGACGATTTCTTCAAACATCGACGAGTGATCGATTTCCTCACGCAAGGCCAGGTTTTCTTTTTGAATCCTCTCTTCCTCCCGTTTGCGTTCGTCGATGTCAGTTCCCGTCGCGTACCAGCGAATGATCCGTCCCTCTTCGTCCTGCAAGGGGTTATAGCGGATCAGAAGCCACCGGTACTGCCCATCTTTCCGGCGAGCACGTAGCTCCAATTCAAATGGGGCTTCGCGTTCGAGCGCATGCTGGCGCTCGTTCTGTGATCTCTCGATATCGTCAGAGTGAAAAAATCGTGCGCGAAAGTCATCCGCCATGACATCTTCCAAGCTCAGACCGCTGTAGTCGAGCACAAATCGATTCGCATAGAGAGTTTTTCCATCGGGTCCTAGGACACAAATGAGTTGAGCGATCGCGTCGGTGATGCGTCGCAGCTCCCGTTCATCTTGGCGGAGCTTCTCCTCCCTATGCTTATGCTCAATAGCTACCGTCGCCAAATGCGTGATCTGTCCGATGAGGTGTTGATGGTATGCACTAGGGCTACCAGGTTCGCGCGAGTAAATCGCGAAGGTGCCCAATACTTTTTCATCGGATGACAATATTGGAGTGGACCAACAAGCTCGCAGCCCATGTGCCATTGCCAGCGCGCGCCATTCGTACGTGTCCCATCGCGCGTCCGAAGCGACATCGGCGGCAATCACTTGCTCTTTGAGAGATGCCGCCATCGCGCATGGACCCGAATAGATATTTACAGGTCTGCCATGGATCGACTCGTTATAGCTGAGGGGAAGGCTGGGCGCCGCACCGTGCTTCAGTCGATTGCTGACAGGATCGACCAGCACAATGCCACAGAGAGATCCGCTCGCGATATCTTCGATGAGTCGGCACAAGGCCTCAAGAACTTCCGAGAGCGTACAGCCGGTGGCAAGCATCTCGAGAAGACGATTTTCTCCGGCAAGCAGTGTCTCGGCCCATTTACGGTCTTGGCTTTCGCTATTGGTATGAGGGAGGTCATCGGGCGTGGCTGATTGCTGATTGGTTTCATTGTGACGGTTGGTTTTCATATGTCCTCTCCCGAATAGGGGCTGGTTCTGTCATAACCAATAAAGAGGGATGTTCTGCTAACCATGGTCTCGCTGGCGAAAGGGCGAACTCTCTATCGTTTTGTCATTGCCAGACGCCTACCCTCCTGGCGAGTCTAGAACGGAGGCTCCGCCGACGGAGGCGGAAACGTCTATATCATATCACGATAAAATCATAGTACTCCCGTTACTCGCCAAAAATCACTAGCCTTCCATGGTGACCAACAGGTGCCGTGAACCTTCGTCTTCGAACGTCATACACAGTTCCTCAGAGATAGGGAAGGCTGTCACATCACGTTCTGGTCCTTCATCCTCCATGTCATTCAGCCCTAGCCTGAATAATTCACGACTTTGGCAAGAAAAAAAGCCATCGAGGCTCCACACTGTGCTATAGGAGCGGTGTTCAGACGTTTCTACGCACAGCAAACAGGAGACCCCGATGGCCACAGCGTGTATACCGCAACTGACCTTCACAT
>CAMDRK010000134.1 GCA_945906715.1 Nitrospira lenta | reverse complement strand
TCTGAGTTGGAAGACGAGGAGGGAATGCAGAATTAGAAATGTGGAATGTTGAATTGTTGGAATAGGAAGAAGTCTCAAGGTGAAAGGTTTGGCCCTTCGATATCTCAGATAGGAGAAAAGTGGCGAACGATAACCTGGGGAATTTTCTGGAAATCGCGGTGAGAAGTCAGGATCGGAAGCCCATGCTGCATGGCGGTAAATCCCGAAGATCTGCCAGGATGCCACGCCCGGAAGGGCGGGGTTCTTTACTCCAAGGACAATTCTACAAAGACGTGGCTTGGCCTATCCCTGCATGACATTGCACAAAAGGAATGCTACCATCGTGAAAGTTGAAGGAACGGTCATGGACGATCAAGTGACCGGACTGTTGATCGTCGTTGGGGTCAAGCTATGAACGGTAAGATTCAGATTATGGTGCCCAAAGACCGGATTACGGCGTTCTGCCAAAAATGGAAGATTACCGAGCTGGCTCTCTTCGGTTCCGTGCTCCGAGAGGATTTCCGGTCGGACAGCGATGTGGATGTGCTGGTGACGTTCAGCCACGATTCTGACTGGGGGATTGAACATTTGCTGGATATGAAGGAGGAGTTGGAGGCGTTGTTTGGGCGAGCTGTTGATCTGGTTGAGAAACGATTGGTGGAGGAAAGCACTAACTACATCCGGCGCAAACACATTCTTTCCCACATGGAAGCCGTGTATGCAGCGTGACGACTCGCTCCTGCTCGATATGCTTCAGGCGGCGAGGCAAATACGGGAATACACAAGTGGGCTGCAAGAGCTGGACTTCCTCAACAGCCGCCGGGATCAGGACGCCGTGCTGCTTCAGTGTACTGTGCTCGGTGAAACGGCCAAGCGCGTCTCTCCCGAATTCCAAAACGCCCATCCTGAGATCCCTTGGAGAAAAATCATGGGCTTCCGGAATGTTGTGGTCCATGAATATTTTCAGGTTGACTTCCGCCGGGCATGGAAAATTGCGAGTGGTGACATTCCTGATCTGATCAAAACTCTTGAGCCGCTCGTTCCGCCAGACTCCTCGTCGTAGTGCCATGTAATTTTCTGCATTTCTTGGCCTGGCCAAGCCTCGTGGGGTCCTGCGCCTCCGGTGATCTTTGCTTCACCCTGATCCCATCATTTGCGACAAGGGGATATTCAGAATGTCCCCGTTTCTTGCGCCGAACCTGTTCATGCGTGAAACACGCGGTTCATACGAATAGGTCTGCTGGTTTCATTGGTTTGTGTTGTTTATTTGGTTCATCTGGTTAGTTGCGCTCAACCAAACAAACAAAATAAACGAGAGAGACCAGATGAACCGCAGCCTGTCAGATCGGAGAAAAGTGGCGAACGATGACCTGGGGAATTTTCTGAAAGTCGCGGTCAGAAGTCAGGATCGGAAGCCCATGCTGCATGGCGCTGGCGGCAATCCACATATCGTTGGCGGCAACCGGGGTGCCGGCCTTCTTGAGGAAGGCCGCGATGATGGCCCATCGATCCGCAGTTTCGTCGTTGATTGCGAGAACGCTCACTCGGGGAGATTGGAGAAACTCTCGTAGAGAGCTCTCATTTTCTTCGCCCCTTCTGCCAAGCAGGAATCCCGCTTTCAGCTCTCCCAAGACGATTGGGGTGAGGTAGAGGCTTTCTGCTGATTCGACCAGCTGGACTATGGCTTGATGTTTTCGGAAGAGAGCAGAGTAGGCTGAGGTATCGAGCAGTATCCGGTTCATTTCCACAAGTCGGGATCGATGGTTCTGAAGGACTTGACGATCTTATCGAATGCAGCGGCCTCTTCCTTCGTCCAGGTTCCGACGAGATGATCCAGATCATGGTAGCGGTGCGGCGTTTTCTTTTTTGCCTTGCCTCCCGCCGATTCTTCCAACAGTTCGATGACCGCCTTATTCACGCTGGTCTTCTTCTGCTTGGCCCGCAGCTGCACGGTACGTGCGACGTCAGGGGGAAGGTTCCGTAACGTAATCGCTTTCATGGCGTCATGCCTCCATGCATCACCGGTGCATCACAGTGATGCACATTCTACGGCATAAGACATGGCTCGTCAAACAGAAGCGGCTCGCGCGGGCAGATAGGGCGGGAAGTGCTGAGTGCTGAGTTAGAGGAGAACCGGGATGAGCGGGCCGGGCAGTTCGAAGTTCTGAGTTCTAAGTTCTGAGTTGTCCGGAACTAACTCAAAACTCAGCACTCAGCACTTTCCGGTGCTCAGCACTCAGCACTTCTTATATTGGTTGGGTAAAACGGTCGGACGGTAGGTCCGGGCTTTTCAGGTGTGAGACGAGCAGCGGCCGAATCTTTACGCGCAGTTCCTCTTGAATTTCATCGGGCGATTTTCTGGCATCGGTCACTTCGAAGTGGAACTCTTCCGCCATTTTGTCGAACTCCTCGATCAGGAGCGACTGATACTTTTTAAAGCTGTCGTAGAGATCGCTGCCCAGCCGAAGGTCCATCCCCGATTCCCAGAAGTTCATTCCTTTGGTTTCGATGACGCGGAGCACCAGTGTTTCGATGTCGATGCGCATGTAGCAGACGAGATCCGGCACTAAGGCGAAACCGAAGACGTCTCTCGCCCACTGGCGGTTCCCGCTGCGGACAAAGTCGCGCGCGAGGGCCGTATAGATGTACCGGTCGGCCAGGACGATGAATCCTGAACGAAGGGCGGGGATGATCTCGTGCTCTAAGCGATCCGCAAAGTCGGTGGCGTACAGAAGACTGAACGACCACCGGTCGAGAATGTTGCCTTCTTTTGCCATTTCGATCGTTTTCGACATGAGATTGGAACGGGTCCAGCCGGTCGTGATGACGCCATAGCCCTGCACCTCCAGCCACTCCTGCAACATCTCGATGTGCGTGGAGCGTCCGACCCCGTCGGTGCCTTCGATCGCGATGAGTTTCCCCTTGAGGTCACTCGGATTTAGGTACGTCAAACCGTCGCCAAAATACCGTGCGTCGACCATGGGTGCCTCGCCGTGGTTTGTAATCTTTGAGCGCCTCTCCCACGAGCAGGCGCATGTCGTTTTGCTGGGCTTCGATGTCTTTCGTCGCATCCATCGTGATGAGCTGAAACTCATCGACGATCTTCTTGTACTGGGCCAGGATGCTCGATTGGAAGAGACGGAAACTTTCAGTGACGTCCTGGTTCAGGTTCATGTCCATGCCGGCTTCGTAGTACTTGAACTGGCCGCGCGTGCCTCCGAGGAGCCGCGAGATGGCGACCTCGATCGGCACCTTGAAGTAGAAGGCCATGTCAGGGGTGATCGCGAAGCTATAGAGTTTGCGAATCCATTCGGGCGATACGCCGCGGGTCACGTCACGGGCAAAGGCGGTGTACATGTAGCGGTCGGCCAAAACGATCATGCCGGCTTTGAGCGGGGGTAAAATTTCATGATACAGCCGGCTGGCGAAGTCGGTCGCATGGAGCAGGCTGAACGTCGTCGGGGTCAGGCTTTTGTTTTTCTTTCCCCGCTTAGTCGTTTCCTTGACCAGTTCCGAGGAGTTCCATTCCGTGAAAAAGACTTTATGACCCTTCGACTCCAGCCACTTGTGCAGCAACAGTAGTTGCGTGCTCTTTCCTGACCCGTCGATCCCCTCGACGATGATGAGTTTCCCAGGGTAGGGGTGGGGAGTGATGGATGGAGTGGGCTGGGTACTCATGCGGCATCGTCCTGGGAGATGACGGAGAATTTTACCTTGCGGCGGAAGACGCGTTCAAAGAGATCGGCCCGGCCGGCGGCGGCCCAGGTTTCCAACTCGGCATCACCCGTCACATGCACCGTGATGGTGACGACGGAACCAAGTCTCACATTGAGGGTGCGGACGACAGAAAAATGCGTCCGATCCAGGCCGTCGGCGATTCGAAGCAGTGCGGACAGGATTCGTACGATGCGTTTGTATTTGGGGGAGAGGGAACTGAATCCCTCGTGCTTCAGTTGCGGGACTGAGCGCCGGTGGTAGCGCGCGACGTTGGCGACGACCGCAATCTCCTCGCTGGATAATCCTCCGAGGCCGCTATTTGTGATGAGGTAGTAGGCATGTTTGTGGTGCTGGCGCTCGTTGATGAGGTAGCCGACGTCGTGCAGAATTGCGGCATATTCAAGCCAGTTTCGCTCTGAGGGGCCTAGGCGATGGAGGCGTACGGTCTGGTCGAAGAGGCGCAGGGCTAGGCCGGCGACATGCAGGCTATGGACTTCCGGAGCATGGCAACGGCGGGCCAGTGCGATGACGGTGCGCCGCCGCAAGTCGGGGATCTCCGCTTCTGCTTTGAGCCGTTCGCGGTGACGCTTGATATAGTCGTAGATGATGCCTTCGCGAATGGCCTTGTCGCACAAAATGAGTTCGTCTCGCCCTGCAAGTTCCATCAGGCGCCGCAGGACCACTGTGGCTGGAAAGAGGGTGTCCAGGCGTCGAGGATCTAGTCCGGGGATGGCCAACCGGGTTTTCAGCGTGGATTGGCGGAGATCCTGCTCAACTTCTTTGACGTCCTTCAATGAGATGGTGGCGAGATTGATTTGGGGGAGAGGGCGATTGGTTCGGCGTAAATGAATGACTTCCGCCAGGTTGCCCGCCATGCCGGAGGTGGCGATCAGGGAATCGAATCGTTTTGTCTTGAACGAATCGAGGGCGGCCTGTAACTGAGCCGTCACCGTGTTTTCGAGTGAGCGGAGCATCCTCTCGGACGGGGGCGTACGCTTCAGAAATTCATCCGCCAGCCTGATCGCGCCCAGCTTCAGGCTTTTTGAGTGGAGGAGCTGGTCGCGATTTCCAACCATCAGCTCGACCGATCCACCGCCGACATCGACCGAGAGCGTCGGCTGTTCTGTCATAGGCACGTTGTTTTTGACGCCGAGGAAAATCAGCCTGGCTTCTTCGGTTCCGCTGATGACGCGAACTTTCAGCCCCGTCTGTTCGGCGACGAGATCGATAAAGTCTCCTCCGTTTTTTGCCTCCCGCACGGCGCTGGTGGCGACGGCGATGATGCGATCGTAGCCTTTATTCTTGGCCAGGGTGACGAGATTGCGAATGACGTCGAGCCCGCGTGTGATCGCCTCATCGGAGAGGCGCTGGGCTGTAAACGCGCCGTTCCCGAGCCGCGTCATATCTTTGAAGCGATCGAGAACCTTGTAGCCTGCATCCGGCTGGATCTCAGCCAATACCATATGGATGGAGTTCGTTCCGATATCGATAACGGCAATCTTGGACATAGAATAGTAACGGCTCAGGTGAATAGGCTGAAGGGGTTCAGGCTGAAGGGGTTCAGGCTGAAGGCTAACGGGTTTATAACTTCGATCTTCGAATTTCGGCCTTCAGCCTTCAGCCTGAACCCCTTCAGCCTATCTGCCTCAGCAGTTACGCTTAGAAACCATAATGAAAGGCTCATAGCCTGTCAAGGTCGGTGGGGTTAATTCTTGGTAACATTCGGGATGGCTGCTCTCACTCATGCTGCCGTGGTACTCTCACCGGGCTGGTCTCTCTGGTCTGTTTAGTCTATCTGGTCTATTCGGTCTGTTCTGTCAGTTTCCTGTGATCGGTTGTACGAAGCTAACCAGATAGACCAGACAGACCAAACAGACGGAATAGACCAGAGAGACCAGACAGACCAAATGAACCAAACAAACCAGATGACTGTTGTGGTGACCGGGGCTTCAACCGGCATCGGTGCGGCTTGCGCACTCGATTGCGCCGGCCGCGGAATGACGGTATTTGCCGGTGTGCGCAACCTTCGGGCGGGGGAGGCGCTTGCCGCGAAGGGTGGTCCGTCGCTCATTCCCATCATGCTCGACGTCACCGATGAGCCTTCGATCGCGCGATCTGTTGAGGCGGTGCAACTGGTTCTGGGCAAGAAGGGCCTTGGAGGGCTCGTCAATAATGCCGGGATCGTCGTCGGCAGTCCTCTCGAAGTGATTCCGTTGTCGCATCTCAGGAAACAGCTTGAGGTGAACGTGATCGGGCAAATCGCGGTCACGCAGGCCTTTCTCCCGTTGTTACGCCGTGGCCGCGGTCGAATCGTGAACATGGGTTCGATTGCCGGACGAGGGACCATTCCGTTGCTGGGGCCCTATTCTGCATCCAAGTATGCCTTGGAGGCGCTGACCGATGCGTTGAGAATGGAGCTGCAGCCCTGGGGGATTCAGGTGTCGATTATCGAACCGGGGGCGATTGCGACGCCGATTTGGGAGAAGTCAGCCAAGGAAGCAGAGGGTCTTGAAGCCTCGGTCAGCGCAGAGGCGAAGGCCCTGTACGGCGAGGCGGTGATTCGAATTCGTGAAGCGATCGCTCAAGCGGCTCAACGGGCGATCGCACCGGATGCCGTAGTCCGGGCGGTGCATCATGCGTTGACGGCGGCGCGCCCTCGCACCCGCTATCTGGTGGGCACGGATGCCAAGCTGCGCGCCTGGATGGTCAAGTGGTTGCCGGATCGAATGCAGGACAGGTTGCTGGTCTGGGCGCTGAAATATCCGCGGTGAGCGTAGGAACGCTGGTCTGTCTGGTCTATCTCGTCTATTTGGTCTATCTCGTTAGTTTCGTTCAATCAAACACACGAGACAGACCGAATAGACCGGACAGACCAAGATAGACCGGACAGACCAAGATAGACCAGACAGACCAGATTAGCCGACGAGGTCGGGGTTGAGCCGGTTCATCGGCTTGATGGAGAGGGCTTTGATTTCGTTGTAGATGATCGTGCGTCCTGCCTGACGAAGGCGCGAGAAGACTCCTTCCACAATCACCTGGTCGCCTTCCCGAACGTCAACCTGCCCGAGACTGATGACTTTCAGCGTCCCGGCCTGATCCTTCAAGAGAAATCCATAGGCCGGTTGTCCTTGCCGATTCGTCGCGAGTTGGACATTGGTAACTTGACCGGTGACCACCACTTCTTGGCGGTCGTATTGCTCGGGATGGGTAAGCAGCTCGGTGATCTCC
>CAMDRK010000133.1 GCA_945906715.1 Nitrospira lenta | reverse complement strand
AGGAGCGTCACCATCGTCAACCCGACCGTGCTTGCAATCAGCTTCCTCACGATATACCTCCTTTAGCAACTCCCGAGTTGTTTCGCTCTTTCAATACGGCGATCTTCAGCTTGATGTTCGGTTACACTGCGGCGATTGTCCTCGTTTCGGTGGAACGTTGTCTGACTGTCAGGCTGGCCATTGATTATACAGGGCTCCAAATCGAAATTCAGCCTGTTCTAATGCGGGGGGGGAAACGTCCTCAAGCCCGCTAGGGCTCAAGGATGCCATTTTCCATTTCGTCTTGATTTGCGGCGAAGCGGGAAACGTCTTTGTTTCCCTCCACGACCGGCGAGCTTATATCATGCCTCAGAAAAATCTGTCAATGCCAACCGCTGTCCCAGTAGATAGTCCATGATATGTCGGCTTGCTGTGGCACGACGTGAATTACCCGGGTTTGGGTGCGCTCTCAAGGTGAGTATCCCATGCCTGACTCTTGCTGATACGTCACCGCAATACCCCCCCCTGAAGATCCGATCTTATCCGCCACTCGTTTTCCTTCAAAGAATAGATTGCTCTTCCCAACCAGGTCTTGACGCCGTGGAAATGAATGACGTAGCGCCATGCACCATGATCGAGGTGGCACGAAAGTATGGGGTTGAACTGACCTGTACCAACCTCACGCCAGCAGAGTGACATCGATTCTAAAAAACAGGTTATGCAGGCAGAGCCTTATCGCCCTGACTGGTATGGATTACTTCAGAAGATTCTTGTAGATGTCCGGTTGCTCTGCGCCTTCCACCTTGGTCAGCCAACGGCGCCCTTTGCAATGCGGAAGATTGCGTGGTCGACATTGATATAGGTTCCAGGCACTTCAGCCTTAAACTCTGCCATGGAAGAGCCACCGCGGGCACGACGGTGGTTTGCATATTCTACAATGGCTCATTTGGGGACTAACAAAGGCTTGACTCTTAATCGGACACTACGATATAGACCAGAAAGTTTGGTTATGTTATTCTTTTTCTCTCACACAGACGAAATGCCAGTGAGACCCTCACATAGAATAGACCAGTTGCACATTTGCCTGGAGAAGTTCGCCTAACCATTTCAGAGAGGAGTTCAACCATGATGAAAAGACAATCACCTCAACTGATGGCCATCGCAGGGGCCATGGTCCTTGCGATGGCCGGATTGATGGGATTGCCCTCCGAGGCATCTGCGAAGACCCATGACGTCAAGATGACCGCCATGGAAGTGGAAATCGTGACGGAAGGAACGGGAGCGAAATATAGGGCCTGGACGTTCAGCGGCCAGATGCCTGGGCCGGTCGTGCGGGTCACGGAAGGGGATACGGTCAACTTCACGCTGGAGAATCCCAAGACCAATGCTTATGAACACTCCATGGACTTCCATGCAGCGGAAATCGATTTCCTGAAGAACTACCGGGCCATCAAGCCGGGAGAAACCATTTCCTATACCTTTGTGGCGAAGAAGCCCGGCGTGTTTTTCTATCATTGCGGAGCAGCGCCTATGATTCAGCACATCGCGCGCGGCATGTTCGGCGCGATTATCGTCGATCCCAAGGATCCGAAGGTCTGGCCGAAAGCGGACCGGGAGTTTTTGTTGGTCCAATCAGAATTCTGGAAGAACCCCGACGATGTCGAGGCCATGTTCGCCCGGAAGTTCGACTATACGGTCTTCAACGGAGGAATCTGGAAGTATCATCCCTTCTTCATCGGCGCGGAAGCGCTGGAGGCGAAACCGAATGAGCGGGTCCGGATCTATTTTGTGAACGCGGGCCCCAACGAGTTTTCCTCGCTCCACCCGATCGGCGAGATTTGGGACAACGTCTACGAGAGCGGGAACCCTTCCAATAAACTCACAGGGGTGCAAACCTATGTTGTGGGACCAGGAAGCGCCGCCACATTCGACTTGGTCTCCGAATCACCAGGGGTCTATCCGATTGTGACGCATTCGCTTACTTCAGCCCTTCGTGGAGCCATTGCCGCGCTGACGATTACACCGGTAGCCAAGGATGCTCCGCTGATGCCACTGACGCCCTGGAACCCCTAAACGACCAGAAATATGTTAGAACTGTGCACTCGAAGGAAGCCATCATTTACCTCTTAAAAAAGGAGCGCCTTTCATGAAACGAATTTCTTGCGCCATCAAGACTATGCTGACCGTCGCCGTGCTGTTGATCTCAGCACCGGTTTGGGCAGCCGATGCTCCGTTGCCTTCACTCTATGAACGGCTCGGCGGAACAGGCCCTATCACGGCCGTCGTCGGCAAGTTCGTCAGCATCGTGGGCCAAGACACCCGCATCAACGGGTATTTTTCCAAAGCCGATCTGCCGCACCTGAAGAAACAGCTGGTCGACCAGGTCTGCCAAGCCAGCGGCGGCCCCTGCACCTATGATGGGCCAGACATGAAAAAAACGCATGCCGGCATGAAAATCACGACGGCTGCCTTCAATGCCCTGGTTGAAGACCTCGTCAAGGCATTGGATACGTTCAACGTGCCAGCCAGGGAAAAGAACGAACTCCTTGGCGTGCTGGGTCCTATGAAGAAGGACATCGTCGAAATGCCGTAAAGGGCGTTGGGCAGGCGGTGAGATTCTCGCCGCCTGCCCAAGGGCTTCAGATCGCCTCCCTGCAGACAGGTATTCCGATGACGAGAACAGCTCATCGCAGATATCCAAACCGGACGCAGGGGCCCTTCGCGAAGAGCGTACCCGCAACCTGCCCACAGCCTCATGTAGACGGCAAGGCCACGCTCAGGCACAACCGTCTAATGCTTGCGATGGCGCTCACCGTTGGTCTTGCTGTATTTCACCCGGCCGAAGCCAGCCACGCTGCCATGGAGAGAGTTCCTGTCGCGCTGGTAGGACCTGACTGCAACACCCATGAGAACGAGCTAAGCAAGACGTTGCTCACCTTGCAGGGTGTGAACGCCGCGCATTTTCATCGCATAGCCGATCACGTCTTGGTAGATATCACCGTTGGCATGATCGTGCCGGAAGAACTGGTTCGTCATCTCAATACGGCAGCCACGTCATGGCAATGCCGCGCCGAAATTATGCAGTCCTGCATCTCGGCAGCCCCTGTCCCCCAGACTCGAAAAGACGCACCATGAGTGGGCGATTGAAATCCCACTAGCAGGCTGCTGAAAAAGACCGCCAGCGGGCTTCGGTCAGTTCCTGAACCAGACGTTGGGGGACCGATCCTGACAGAATGTTCAAAAAGAAATACCGTCCTCCCCCAATGAGGAAGGACGGTACGGGAGGGGTTACTTTGTGATTTGTTTTGTTGCCTCGACAATCGATCTCGCCCCGATGCCGAAGTGATCGATGAGTTCGTCCGGCTTCCCGCTGTGGGGGATCGTGCGAACCGCAAGCTTATGTACTTTCATACCTTCTGGTCCAACCGCGCTGAGCACCGCATCTCCAAGGCCGCCGTGCGCATAATGATCTTCAACGGTGAGGATACGCCCCTGCGTAGCTCTGGCACTGTCCAGCAACGTCGTACGATCGATAGGGACGATGCTATAGAGATCGACGATCCGCACGGAGATGCCGGCGGCTTTCAATGAGTCGTATGCCTTCAGGGCTTCGAAGAGCGTGACGCCGGCTGCGACGATCGTGAGGACATCCGATGCGCTTTGGCGAAGCACCTTCGACCCGCCGATCTGGAACGTTTCATCGGGCCCGTAGAGAACCGGACACTTCGGACGTCCGGCCCGAATGTAGACCATGCCTTTATGTGCGGCAGCCATTTCGACCAGCCGATACGTGCAGGTCGCATCGGACGGATACAACACGGTAACACCAGGCTGCGCAGCCATCATGGCGATATCTTCCAGACCCATTTGCGAAGGGCCGTCTTCCCCAATGCTCACGCCGACATGTGTGCCGACAAGTTTGAGGTTCGAGCCGCTGATGGCAGCCATACGGATGAAATCGTAGGCTCGCGTAAAGAATGCGGCAAACGTGGCAACAAACGGAATTTTCCCGCAGGCCGCTAAACCGGCTGCGGCCCCGAGCATATTTTGCTCTGCGATAAAATTCTCGAAGAATCGATTGGGAAATTTCTTGCCGAACTTATCGGTATAGGTCGAGTTCTTTACATCCGCATCGAGTCCCACGACCAACGGATTGACCGCGCCCAACGCTTCAAATGCGTTGCCGAATGCTTCGCGCGTAGCGGCATTGTCGCCTACTTTGTAGGGCGAAGGCGGGAGAGGCTTGATAGATGAAGGCCCCTGAACCGGCGTCGATGGTTTCATCACTGAAATGGCTGTGCTGCTCGGCTTCAACTGCTTGGACAGCTCATCGATCGCCTTCTGCATTTCTTCGCCTTTGGCGGCCGGCTTCCCATGCCAGCTGGGATGGTTCTCCATGAAGGAGATGCCCTTGCCCTTGAACGTTTTGGCAAGAAGAACCGTCGGTTTGCCTTTGGTACCGGCAGCGGTATCGAATGCCGCGAGCAGAGCTGACAGATCGTGCCCATCAACCACCAGCGCCTGCCAGCCAAAGCCGGCCCATCGGGAACGGTACCCCTCCATGTCGTGCTGCAGCATGGTGGGATCGCTTTGACCGAGTCGATTGACATCGACAATGGCACAGAGATTATCCAACCCGTGATGGCGCGCGACTTCAGCCGCTTCCCATACGGATCCCTCAACGGATTCCCCATCGCCCATCAAGACGTAGGTTCTGTGGTCGAGCTTGTCGACATACTTCGCATTGAGAGCTATTCCGATACCGACAGGCAGTCCTTGCCCGAGTGAGCCGGTCGCCATATCGACAAACGACAAGCGAGGCGTCGGATGGCCTTCAAGATCGGACGTCAGCGTTCGAAGCTTGAGAAGCTCGCTCTTGGGAAAGAGACCTGCTTCCGCCCATGCGGCATACAGCAGCGGGGCGGCATGGCCTTTTGACAGCACGAACCGATCGCTATTGAGGGCTTTAGGATTTTTCGGGTCGTATCGCATGACGGAGAAGAAGAGGGCTGCGACGATGTCCGCAGCGGAACAGCAGCTGGACGGATGTCCGCTCCCCGCTTCGCTCGTTGCGCGAACGCTCTCGATCCGGAGCTGTGTAGCCTTGTTCTGCAGTTCAGTAAGCAATTCTGGTGAGGCGATTGAGCTAGCCATCGGAACTCCTTTCAGGATTGGATGCCAAGAATACTGCCGGACTCTTCTCGTCTTCTCTATCGGCAGCAACGCGGCGGGGCTTGAGGCTAACAAAATAAAATAGGGGGAGTCAATAAACCTCACCACCGTTTCTGCGGCTTGCAAAACTAGAGGAAGGAGTTCACTTCTCGGTGCGCTTCACAGGTTCAGTTGACCGTGAACGCATCCACCTGCCGCAGCCGTTCTTTGGTCTATTTCTTATACAGATCGAAAAACAGCCACACCGAGAGAATGTGATTCAATCGATCGTTCGCGGCCGAATGCGTTTGAATATATTGGTTCATATAACCGACTTCCGTCTTGAGCTCTGGACTGAAACGATATCCGATTCCGACAAAGCCGCGGTTTTGATCAAACCCCAGGTGCGTTTGGAGCCTTGGCCCCCAGTCCGTATCATACAGATTGACGAACACCTCATCCCACACCACGAAATCTGTGCCCGGGAAGAAAGAGATCGGCCAGGAGAACTTGAGAAATTGACGGAAGCGCGAACCCGTATCACCACCGTTTGCTTGCCAGCGTTGTTCCAGCCGTGGTCGGAAGGTAAAGTTGCCGAAAGGCGTCGACCCTGACCATATATACTGCTCCCACATTCTGTTTTCTGCGATCTCCCCCCCCTGCCCGTCTAGATAGTTCGTGACGCGAGCATACCCCATCCACACAGTGGATTGGTCCGTGAGCGCATAGCCAAGCCCGGGGCGAATCAGCGATTGGTCCAGTGCGATGCCGTCTGAACAACAATCACGAGCTCGAAGCTGACCCTCCATCCACCAGAGCCATCGTTTGTGGTCAAGACTCACGTGCCCGAAATTTCCTCGTGCCAGTGCAGCTCCCCATACCCGGCTATCATCCTGTAACTCCCCCCCCCAGGCAGCCGGCGAAGCAAACGACATCAGGGAACAGACGACCATCGCGACGGCAAGATATAGCGCCGGGATGAATCGTTCAGCCGGTCGGATGATCGAATAGCGAGAGGCCCTCTGTGTATTCATAGCCAAAAAACTCCAAGTATGATTTGAAAATATCCCGCATCGTCCACCGCATTGCTGGAAACAACGGGCGGCACCCTAGCACAACTGTCCTCCCCTCGCTACTGCCAATCATTATTAACCGATACGTAGTCGGCAGGACGAACCACACCGGAAGAACCGCAGATGTCGTTCTGAGAGAACGTGACTGAGAGTGCCAGGTTCGAGGCGTGACTACACGAAATTTGTCTTCAAGAACAACGGGATAGCTTGACATGCCGGAGGCCTTCGCGCAGACTCCGGTACATGCAGGACCAGACCTGGCAGACCCTTCTTGCCAAACTCGCTGAACGCGCCGGTATCGCGACTGACTATTACGATATCGCAGGTCATCTTCACCTCACCTCAGATGACACCAGGCGAGCCATATTGACTGCCATGGGCTTCTCGGTTGATTCAACTGAGTCGCTGACAGAGGCACTGCAGGAATGGGATGAGGCGCCGTGGCAACGCCCCTGCAACTCAGTGCAGATCCTGCGTGACGGTGAATCGGGACCTACTGTCTCCTGTTACCTGACACTCGAGGACGGGAAAGAAGGGTCCACCGTAGTGGAGTGGCAGATCTGCGACGAAGCGAACCGCGTAGTGCAAGAAGGGCAGGCAGGGCCTGGGCTTTCCGCTACGGAGGTTCGTGTTCTCAAGGGTCGCCGGCATGTGCGTATCGAGATACCGGCTCCACAGGGTCTCTCCCTCGGGTACTACAGTCTCACGATACGGGCAGAAAGCTTGG
>CAMDRK010000132.1 GCA_945906715.1 Nitrospira lenta | reverse complement strand
GCATGCTGCGGCCTCCAGCAAAACCTTGGGAAGCCCTTCCCGATAGGACGGCAACGTGACCACTGTCGCCGAAGCCAACACCACGGGCATATCGTCTCGATGTTCCCACCATTCGATCACGCCCTCATGCCCCCACTGCTGCAATTGATGTCGCTCGATTGCCGCAGGGTTATCCTCATCACACCGTCCGACAAGCACAAAGCGGGCCTGCACTGTCCGCTCCTTTAGCCGACGGGCGGCCTGAACAAATTCGCCCACGCCTTTGTCCCATAACATGCGCGATGCCAGCATCACGACCGGCACCCCCTCTGTCTCTTCGCGTGGGCAAAATCGTTCGACGTCGACACCCGATCCATGAATAATCCGTGAGCGGCTAGACTCAACGATCCCCTCGCAGACCAACCGATCTCGATCTTCGCTGTTTTGGAATAATGCGAGCGAACGATGATTGAGGGAAAGCGCCGCCTTTAGCCCCAATCGAACACCAAGCTGAAGGCAGCCTGACCGGTCCGATCGATCGGTAAACGTATACCCCAGCCCAGCGAACGCATTAATGACGGCGGGAACACGAGCGATCCATGCGGCAAAGGAGCCGTACAGAATCGGCTTGAGGGCTACATGGTGGACGATGTCCGGCTGCTCGCGCCAATAAAGCCGAATCAGCTGCAGAATCGCCCGCAGCTCACTGAAGGGGTTCCTGCCGCGACGGAGCAAGGTGAGGGGCAACAGACGAAAACCTTCCTCCCGAATCTGTTCTCCGTGGCCGGTGACTCGAGTTGCGATTATGACCTCGAACCCCGCATCCCTGGCAGCCCGCGCGAGATCGAGTCGATGGGACCAGAAATACCAATCTTCGGTGATCACAAAAAGAAGACGAGGATGAGTGCTCATTCACGTTCAAGCCAGGCCTGAAACATCAGCACATTCCACAGTGGATAGTGCCAGTTACGCTTGCCAGAAAGATGCTCCGCCCACTTTCTCCGGATCGCAGCAGGGTGCAAATAGCCTTCACGATGGAGCCGCTGCTCATCGAGCAGCTCCTCGGCCCACTCACGCAACGGCCCACGCAGCCAGGAGCCCAATGGCACACCAAACCCCATCTTGGGCCGCTCGATCAACTGCCTGGGCACATACCGGTCGAGAACGCGCCGCAAGAGCCATTTCCCCTCACCCTCTTGACGGATCTTGAACGAAAGCGGAAGCCGCCAAGCAAACTCCACGACTCGATGGTCAAGCAACGGCACGCGCGCTTCCAGACCCACCGCCATGCTGGCCCGATCGACTTTTGTGAGAATATCGTCCGGGAGATACGTGATCAGATCGAGATACATCATGCGCATGGTGAAATCCTGAAGAGTCGCCCAATTGGCTCGGTCTGTGACAGGAGTCAACGGCTCCACCCCCTGCACCACAATCTCGGCAGGATCTTTCCAGAGCGAGATCATGCCCAAATACATGGAGTCCGGATCCGGTAGCGCCAGCAGAGCCGCGAGCTTGTGCAACTTGTCACCTGGCTTGGTCACCACGGGAAGAAACCGTCCAAACCGTTCAAAAAAATCCGCCCATGTTGCAGGCGACAGGGACGTGATCCCCCCGGCCAAACCGCGCCGGATTGACGGGGGCAACAGGTCCAGGTATCTCCACAAGCGCCTTCCCCAGAAATACCGGTTATACCCCGCAAACAATTCGTCACCGCCATCGCCGGATAAGGCCACCGTCACATGCCTGCGAGCCAGCTCAGAGACTAAAAATGTTGGGATTTGAGATGAGTCGGCAAACGGCTCATCATACATGGCCGACAGCCGTGGAATAACCGCTCGCGCCTGCTCAGGAGAAACATACAATTCCGTATGATCCGTCCCTATATGCTCTGCCACTTTTCTGGCATAAATCGCTTCATTGTATTCCGCCTCATGAAATCCGACCGTAAATGTCCGAATCGGTCGACTGCTCTGCGCCTGCATGAGCGCCACGACCAGCGATGAATCGATCCCGCCGGACAGAAACGCACCCAAGGGGACATCCGCGATCATCCGCAGCCCCACGGCGTTGCGCAGGAGCCCATCGAGTTGCTCCACCGCCTCCGTTTCTGATCCTTTGAATGGAAAGGCACAGCCTGCCTCAGCATATTCCTTCGCCGACCAATAACGAACCGGCCTCCATGTCGCATGACGAGCATCCGGATCAGGCGAAAACCCCTCAGCTGCTTCGAGCTCCCTGTCCCCCACGGTCAGCACACAACCAGCTGATAGCTTGTACACATGCTTATAGATCGACAGTGGCGCTGGCACATACCCTACCCTCATAAATGAGGCCAGCGCCCCGCGGTCAATCTCAGCGTGAAAACCCTTGTACGCTCGAAGCGCCTTCAGTTCTGAGCCAAACAAAAACGTCTTTCCGGCCCATCCGAAGTACAGCGGTTTGATCCCGACTCTGTCACGGACAAGCGTCAGTGTCCGTCTCTCCCGGTCCCAGAGGGCAAAGGCAAACATCCCCACAAATCGCCGCACTGCGCGCTCAAGTCCCCACTCCTCGAAAGCCGCAAGCATGACTTCTGTATCCGAATGCCCGCGAAACTTCGCACCGGCTGCCTCCAGCTCAGACCGCAGCTCAGTGAAATTGTAGATCTCACCGTTATAGGAAATTACATACCGACCGCTACCCGAAGCCATCGGTTGATGGCCCTCGGGTGAAAGATCAAGAATCGATAATCTGGCATGCCCGAGCGTAACCCCTGCTGACCGATCGCACCAAACCCCTGAATCATCAGGCCCACGATACCGGATCGCTTGAACCATAGCAGACACGACTGTCTCCCACTCCCCACCCTGACGACTGAATATCCCCGCTATCCCACACATGAATAAATTTCTACATCCCTCTATGCCGAGGAGCGGTTGACCGGTTGCACGACTAACGCGGGCAAAAGATTTTCATATAAAGTCTCGTAGCGTGTAATGATACGTGACAGTGAATACTCCGCTTCGATCCAAACCCTGGCTGCTTGCCCCAACTCATAGCGAACCTTCGGCCCTCGATCAATGAGATCGATCATCGCCATCGCAAATGCCTGAGGGTTACGTGGCGGCACGACAACACCCGTGTGGGCGATAATCGCCCGAACATCGCCAACATCGGTTGCGACGCATGGTACGCCAGCGGCCATCGCTTCACCCAGTACGTTGGGAAACCCCTCCCCGAACGCCGAGGACAAACAGACAATGTCTATGCCGGGAATAAGTCGATCGATATGGCGATGCGGACTAAGAAAATGCACTCGCCCTGCAAGACCCAGCTCGGCGATTCGAGGAATGAGCGTTTCCGTGCCCTTCCCGACCAACACAAAATGCGCATTAGCTCGCGCAGTCGCAACTTGGCGGGCCGCAGCCAGAAACATTGCATGATCTTTCATGGGGTCAACACGCGCAACGAGTGCGAGCAGCACCGTATCTTCTGGCAACCCAAGTTCCTCGCGCACCTTCGGTCCTATGGAACGGTCAGGACGGAATCGATCCGTATCGAATCCGTTCGAGATAACCTCCCATCGGCGTGGCCGATATCCAAATCGTTGATGATATTGTTGCCCCGCCAGACTGTTCGCCACTACTGCAACGGGCACATGTGAACGGAGCGAAAGCACCCGCTGAACTAGGCGTGTTTGATACGGATAATGTTCTAAGTCCATGTCCGAACAACGCAAATTCCAAACCAGTGGGATGGGGCCGGCCATCCAGGCCGCGATCAGGCTCAAGAGATCGGCGTGATACAGCCAACTTTGCACCAGCGATGGATTTAAAGTCTTCAATAGCCGAACCAGCCTCGGCAACGCACGTGGATCTGGCCAGCCTCGCCGCATGTTTAGGCAATGGACCGGCACTCCGGACGATTGAATGCTCGCACCTAACTGGCCTCGATCGGTCAGCGATACGACGCTGTTTGCAAAACGGGTTCGATCCATTCCAGCAACCAGCTTGGCCAACATCACCTCGGCCCCGCCAGTATCAAGCCCCGTAATGACATGAAGGATATGGATCATTCTCGAGATACCCGAAGGCAGGGAAATACTGTTCCAAGAGGACGCCTCAACTTTTTCACCTTACCCCCAACTTTCACTCAGCGATAGCGCCCACTCAACGAGCCCCTAGCAATCCGCGCTGGCTCAAAGCTAACCGCACCGCCTGCGCGGCCAATTCGTGCCCGCGCGCATTCCAATGAGCATTTGTTTCAAACTCAAACTTTTCACCGTTCCGCAAATAATCGTCTCTGAAAATCGGGTGCAAATCAATGGCGAAAAATCTACTCGCCTCGCTTTGCTGAATAAAATACTGGTTCATGACATACGCGTAGCTTTTCTTCTCTTGCAAATCACTACCGTCACGATAAATATACTCCCGCAGGCCATCAACAACAAAAAAAACAGGTCTATCCCCGACTATCACCTTCAGATCAGACATAAACCTATCAACGGCCCTCTTACTCCAGCTCACCCTTACTTCATCTACCGTCGCAGGCACATTCGCAACAAACGCTGAAGAGCCACCCTGCCTCGCGCCGCCAATAAAGCTATATGGGCGTAAATTTATCGCAAAGTAGCGCGCTGTAGCAGAGAATCGCAAGAGCGTTTTCAGCAGACCAGCCCTGTAATCAACTCGCTCCAGCTGAAAGTTGTCGTCATAGTAATGATAACCAGGGCTCTGCTTATACCTCAAAAGAGACTCGTCATAATCATTCGCCACCACGACAAACACGAAAACACTTGGATCAAATTCAGCTCGTGCAAACTTGGCATAAGCCAGATACTGAGATAGAGGGCTACCGCTGGAGCCAATGCCATACACATCATATTGGGAGTCAAGAGCAACACTCAATCTACCGTGAATCGCTTCGGCGTTCTTCACCTGTAATGCCTCGACATAACTGTCACCAATGACCACCAGCTTCTCTTTACCCGTACCTCGTCGAAAATCTTTGTCGTCAAAAAATCCCCAGCTGTTCGTCTTCTTCCGACTTCTAATCTCAAAGAACTTTCCAATCGAAATATCCAGGCTTCGATTTGGCGCAAATCTCATGTATGGATTAGCGTCATTGACATCCATCGTGCTCGTCGCGTCCGACACGGGAAGAGCCTGAAAGATGACCTCCACCAAAATAACGGCCAAAAGGCAGCCCAGCAGCACTGCAAGAATATTCTTTTTCATGTCGTTCTTCCCGCCAAAAACGAAGGGGGTCAGCCCTCGCATATTCCATCTTGAGCGGCGCGTCACTCACGTCAAGGCCCACATCTCGTGACGGCTTCAATACCGCCCCGCAATCCTCCAAGCCATACAGACTTTAAGGACGCGAAACCCCTCTGGAATCAACAATCAAAACACCACAGCTGCTCGCTGTAACAAAAAAAGCCTACCGCTGCATGACGCTCCGATCGTCGGGAACCAGTCGACCTGCACGCGAATCGCCCATTTTTCCATTCAGCCCCCTAAATCCCCACCCTGTTCACCGAGTTCGTTCGTTTACTTCGCATCACAACCCCAGCGCACGCGACGTTACCTCAATCAATCGATCACGACTAAAATGCTGGGTGATACGCGCGCGCGCGCGCCCCCCCAGTCGTGCTCTCTCTGCGGCTCCCATATCCAGCACCCTGCACCATGCCTCGGCGAGCGCCATCGGATCATCGGCCATCACGACATAGCCTGCATCACCAACAATCCGTTGGGCATCTCCTACGTTAGTTGCCACACAAGGAACTCCACAGGCCATGGCCTCACCAATGACGTTGGGGAAGCCCTCACTAGAGGAAGAGCAGGTGGCGATGTCTAACGAGTTATAGACGGCCTCCATGTCGCCAGTCGCACCTTCCCAGATCACGGCGCGACTCAACCCCAGCTCCTCAGTCAAAGCCAGAAGCCTCCGTCGATAGTATTCTGGCCCCTCCCCGACACAAAGAAAACGAACATTCTGCCGGTCATGCCGCAGAATAGCCGCCGCCCGTAAAAAAACGTCATGTCCTTTCATCGGATCAATCCGCCCAACCAGGCCTATGAATGATTCGTCAGCAGCAACTCGCAGTCTCTTTCGGAGCTGCTCCCGCACCTTGGGGTCAGGACAAAACCGCTCGACATCAATGCCGTTGGAAATCACAATCAATTCTGCAGAGGGGAAACCATGTGCAATCGCATAATCGCGACCCGCGTGGGAATTTGCGATGATTAAATCTGCGAAGCGAGAAAGCCTACACTCGATCCGATACAACAGGCGATCCAGCCACCCATACCGATTCAGGTCCATGCTGGACGCACGCACGCTCCAGACAATCTTGGTGTGACCGAGCCACGGCTTAGCCGCGATGGCCATCAAATTTGCACTGCCGAGAAACGAATACACCACCGCTGGGCGATAATCCAGGACCATTCGAATCCATCGCCACAAAAACCTTGCGACATCCCACCTGGAGCGCTTCATGAGCGATCGGCACTCGACGCCAGAACCGGCAAGCTCATCTCGCAGAGAACCACCGTCATAGAACGTCACAACTCGTACCGGCACACCACTCGCCTTAAGCCCAGTGGCCAGCATGACCAATTGCCGTTCGGTACCGCCGAAATTGAGGGAGCGAACCAGGAACAATATTCGAGCAGATTGAGCTTTCATATACCGGCATCACTAGCAAGTGTAAGCACTTAGGCACTACGACTGACAATACGCTGCAATATCTCAAAGCACTCACGCAGAGAAACGCTACCCCACATTGCAGTGCGAAAGATTACGACACTGGGCTGCTGCCGGTTTAGTTGACACCACCCTACGCTAATTCTGCCTGCCGTTCGAACTCTATCGGGCTCAGATAGCCCAACGTCGAGTGCTGCCGCCTGGGATTATAGAAGCGCTCGATGTAATCAAACACGTCGGCTTTCGCCTGGTCACGCGTGCGGTACATTTTGTTTGCCGTG